>NZ_JAPFCE010000007.1:0-156429 GCF_026240895.1 Pseudomonas sp. DCB_AW | reverse complement strand
AGGCACTGCAAAACTCTAGACCGGCGCCCCCACACGCACTCCGCCAACATCCCCCCAGCCATGCCCCCTCCCCCCACCATTGAGTTACCATACCCCCCTGCGCAACGCCCATCATCCAAGCCAAGCCCCCCGCTTGCTCGACTCGACACCAACAGGTCATCCATGCGTCTGTTTCATACCTCCGACTGGCACCTGGGCCAAAGCCTGCACGGCCAGGAACGCGACTTCGAACACGCCTGCTTCCTCGACTGGCTGCTCGGCCAACTGCACCTGCGCCAGCCGGATGCGCTGCTGATCGCTGGCGACATCTTCGACACGGTCAACCCACCGGTCAAAGCCCAGGAGCGCCTCTACGACTTCATCGTCCAGGCCCATGAGCAACAGCCCAAGCTGGACATCGTGATGATCGCCGGCAACCACGACTCCGGCTCACGCATCGAACTGCCCGCTGCGCTCATGCGCCGCTTGCGCACCCACGCCTTGGGCCGTGTGCACTGGCTCGATGAAGGCCAGCTGGATGCCGAGCGCCTGCTGATCCCGCTGACCAACGCCCGCGGCAAGGTCAGCGCCTGGTGCCTGGCCCTGCCCTTCCTGCGCCCGGCAGAAGTGACCGGCCCGCAGTTGGGTGACGATTACCTGCACGGCATCACCCAGGTGCACCAGCAACTGATTGCCGCTGCCCAGCAAAAGCGCAAGAAGGACCAGGCGCTGGTCGCCATCAGCCATGCCCACATGGCCGGGGGTGCGGTGTCCGAGGACTCTGAGCGCAGCCTGATCATCGGCAATGCCGAAGCCCTGCCGGCCAAGCTGTTCGACAAGGCCATCAGCTATGTCGCCCTGGGCCACCTGCACAAGCCGCAGAAGGTCAACCGCGAAGCGCGCATTCGCTACAGCGGCTCGCCGATCCCGCTGTCGTTTGCCGAAATCAACTACCCGCACCAGGTGCTGGAGGTGGAGCTGGACGGCGCCGAGCTGGTCAGCGTCGAGCCGCGCCTGGTGCCCCGCGCCGTGGCCCTGCAACGCATTGGCCCGGCGCCGCTCGGCGAGTTGCTGGTACAGCTGGCTGAGCTGCCGGTGATCGACTTGCTCGAAGACCCCAATCGTCAGCCCTGGCTCGAAGTGCGTGTGGTGCTGGACGAACCGCAACCCGACCTGCGTCAGCAAGTCGAGGGGGCGCTGCAAGGCAAGGCCGTGCGGCTGATCCGCATCAGCGCCGAATACGCCGGACGCACGAGTGCCGAGGACGACGACCTGGCGTTCGTCGAACTGTCCCAGATGACCCCGCAGGACCTGTTCAGCCGCGCCTGGGAACAGGCCTACGGCAACCCCGCCGATGAGCAGGCCCTGGCCGATTTCGCCCTGCTCTTGCAGGACGTCCAGCTGGAAGAGGAACAGCCATGAAGATTCTCGCCATCCGCCTGAAGAACCTGGCATCCCTGGCCGGCCCAATCGACATCGACTTCACCGCCGAGCCCCTGGCCAGCGCCGGCCTGTTCGCCATCACCGGGCCAACCGGCGCCGGCAAGAGCACGCTGCTCGATGCCCTGTGCCTGGCCCTGTTCGGCACCGTGCCGCGGCTCAACGACATCGGCCGCGAAGCCAAGGTACCGGACGCCGACGGCGAGATCCCGACCTCGGACCCGCGCAACCTGGTGCGCCGCGGCACGGGCAGCGGTTTTGCCGAAGTCGACTTCGTCGGCATCGATGGCCGTCGCTACCGCGCCCGCTGGGAGGCCAACCGCGCCCGCGACAAGGCCAATGGCAAGCTGCAACACAGCCGCCAGAGCTTCTATGACCTGGACAGCGAGCAGGTGCTGGCCAGCGGCAAGAACGAATACAAGCAACTGGTCGAAGCACGCCTGGGCCTGAATTTCGAGCAGTTCACCCGCGCAGTGATGCTGGCCCAGAGCGAGTTCGGTGCGTTCCTCAAGGCCGACGACAAGGAACGCAGCGAGCTGCTGGAAAAGCTCACCAACACGGCGATCTACACCCGCCTTGGCCAACGCGCATTCAGCAAGGCCCGCGAGGCCGGTGAAACGCACAACGCCCTGAAAGACCGTGCCAGCCACCTGCTGCCGCTGCTGGCCGAAGCCCGCGCCGAGCTCGACCAACGCCTGGAGCAGGCGCAGCAGCAATTCAAGGCCGACCAGGCGCGCGAGCGCCAGTTGGAGCAACAGCGTGGCTGGCTCAATGAGCAGCGCCTGCTGCAGGTACAGCAGGCCGAAGCCCATGCAACCCTGCAGGCCGCCGAACAGGCCTGGCAGCAGTTGGCCGAACAGCGCCTGGACCTGCAACGCCTGGAGCGCCTGGCGCCACAGCGCCACCAGTTCCACCGGCAGCAGGCCTTGGCCGCGCAACTCACGCCACTGGCCAGTGAGCTCGACGCACAACAGCGCCAGCAAAGCGACCTGCACAACCGCACCGGCGAACTGGAGCAGGCCCTCGAATCAGCCCGCCAGGCGCTGAGCCAGGCCCAGGCCAGCCAAGGCGAAAACGCCCCACGCTTGCGCCAGGCGTTCGCCGAGCAAGACACCCTCACCCGCCTGGAACAGGAACTGGTCAAGGCGCGCGAAACCGGCCAGCAGGCCGACCTGGCCGCGGCCGAGCTGCAGCAACAATTGCAGCAACTGACCGAGCACCAGCAGCGCGGCCAGCAGCAACTGGCCCACATTGAAGCAGCCCTGGCTGACAGTGCGCCCCTGGCCGCCCTGACCAACGCCTGGCAGGCCTATCGCCCGCAGCTGCAACAGTTGCTGCAAATCGGCAACCGCCTGAACCAGGGCCGCGAAGAACTGCCCGGCCTGCAGGCCCAGGCCAGCCAGGCCAATGCGCAACTGCAGGAACAGCGCGACGCCCTCGACGTGTTGTTCCGCGAAGCCGCAGCAGAGCCCCAGGCCCTGGCCGAGCAGCTCGACCTGCTGGGTGGCATGCTGCAAGAAAACCGCAAGCAACAACGCGCCGTGGAAGAACTGTCGCGCCTGCACGCCCGCGAGCAGGAGCTGCAACAGGGTATTCAGTCGCTGCGCGAACGCCAGCAACAGGCCCTGCAGCAACGCCAGCAACTGATTGGCGAAGGCACTGCCGCCAAGGCCGAGCTGGAAGCCGCCGAGCAGGCGCTGGCACTGACCCGGCAACTGCTGGAACGCCAGCGCCTGGCACGCAACACCAGCGTCGAAGAACTGCGTGCGCAGTTGCACGATGGCGAACCGTGCCCGGTTTGCGGCAGCGCCGAACACCCCTTCCACCAGCCTGAAGCGCTGCTGCAGAGCCTTGGCCGGCATGACCAGGCCGAAGAAGCCACGGCCCTGGCTCAGGTTGAGCAATTCAATACCCGCCTGATCGAACTGCGCACCCAAGTGGGTGTGGTCAACGGCCAGATCAAGGAATACCAGCACCAACAGGCGCAACTGAACGAGCAATTGCAGCCATTGGCCGGCCAACTCGCCGCCCATGCCTTGTGGCCCGCCCTCAGCGCCCATGAAGGCAAGGCCCGCAGTGGTTGGCTGGACAGCCAGTTGCAGCGCCTCGACCAAGAGATCGCCCGGGACGAAAAACGCCAGGCCACCCTGCTGACCCTGCAACGCGATGCCGCCCGCCTGAACCAGCAGTTGCAGGCTGCCAGCGAAGCCCAACAGCAGGCCCAGCGCCGCCTGGACCAACAGCATCAAGCCCTGGCCGCCGACCAGGAACGCCTCGAACAGGCCCTGGCTGATTTCGCCACCCTGCTGCCAGCGCCTGTGTTGCAGGCACTGCACGACGAGCCAGCGCACGCCTTCCTCAGCCTTGACCAGCAGATCGCCCAGCGCCAGCAACAGCTGGACCAGCAAAAGGACGAACTGCAGGAACAACAGCAACGCCAGCAACAGCTGGAGCGCCTGCTCGATCAGCAAAACACCCGCGTGCAGCGCCAGCAAGACCTGCAGCAGCAGATCAACGGGCTGGCCGAGCAGATGGAAAAAGCCCGCGCCGCATTGGCCGAGTTGCTGGGTGACCACCCGCGCGCCGAAGACTGGCAGCGCCATCTGGAACAGCAGGTGGAGCAGGCCCGCACAAGCGAGGCCGAAACGGCCGAGCGCCTGCAACACGCCCGCACCCAAGCCCTGCAACTGGCCGGCGAACTCAAGGCCAACATCGCCCGCCAACAGGCGCTCGAACAGGAGCACCAGCAGTTGCAGGGGGAAATCGCCCAATGGCGCGCCGAACACCCCGAGCTGGACGACAGTGGCCTGGACCGCTTGCTGGCCATGGACGACGCGCAAATGGCTGAACTGCGCCAGCACCTGCAGGCGGCGGAAAAGGCTATCGAACAAGGCCGCGTACTGTTGCAGGAGCGTGAACAGCGGCTGCAGCAACATGCCGCGCAAGCCAGTGTCGAAGCCACGGCCGAAGACCTGGAGCAGTCGTTGCTCGAGCTACGCGAAGTGCTGGCCAACCATGAACAGCAGTGCGCCGAGCTGCGCGCCGCCCAGGCCGAAGACCAGCGTCGTCAACAGGCGTACCAGGCCCTGGCCACGGAAATCGAGCACGCCCATCAGCAGTGGCAGCGCTGGGCGCGGCTCAATGCGCTGATCGGCTCGGCCTCCGGCGATGTGTTCCGCAAGATCGCCCAGGGTTACAACCTCGACCTGCTGCTGCACCATGCCAACAGCCAATTGCGCCAGCTGGCGCGTCGTTACCGCCTGAAACGTGGCGGCAGCGCCCTCGGCCTGCTGGTGCTGGACACCGAGATGGGCGACGAGCTGCGCTCGGTGCATTCGCTGTCGGGCGGTGAAACCTTCCTGGTCTCGCTGGCCCTGGCCCTTGGCCTGGCGTCGATGGCGTCGAGCACCTTGCGCATCGAATCATTGTTCATCGACGAAGGCTTCGGCAGCCTCGACCCAGAGTCGCTGCAACTGGCTATGGATGCCCTCGACGGCCTGCAGGCGCAAGGCCGCAAGGTGGCGGTGATCTCCCACGTGCAGGAGATGCATGAGCGGATCCCGGTGCAGATCCAGGTACGCCGCCAGGGCAACGGCCTGAGTGACGTCGAGGTGTGCGGGTGATCCTCTACTCGTTTCGCCGCTGCCCTTGGGCCATGCGCGCGCGCCTGGCCTTGCGCTACGCCGGGTGCGAGGTGCAGATCGAAGAAGTGGCGATGAAGCACAAGCCCGCCGCACTGCTGGCCTTGTCGCCCAAGGGCACGGTGCCGGTGCTGGACACCGGGGCGGGTGTGCTGGAAGAAAGCCTGGACATCATGCGCTGGGCACTGCAACGCAACGACCCGCAGGACTGGCAGCTACTGACCGACCCTGCGGCGGCGCAACAGGCTGAGGCGCTGATCGCCCGAAACGACAGCACGTTCAAGGCGCAGGTGAACCTGTACAAGTACGCCGAGCGCTACCCCGAACATACCCGCGAGCACTACCGCCAGCAGGCCGAAGCCTGGTTGGTGGAGCTCGAGGCTTTGCTCGAAGGGCGTGCGTACCTGCTGGCCGATCACCCGAGCCTTGCCGATGCCGCCTTGTTGCCCCTAATGCGCCAGTTTGCCGGGGTCGAACCGCAGTGGTTCGCCGAGGCGGCTTATCCGCGGGTGCGGAGCTGGCTGGAGGGCTGGCTGGGGTCGGATCTGTTCAAGGCAGTGATGGCGCGATAGCTGGCAGTGTCCGGCGGGCATGCTTGAGTAGTTTTGAGGTCGAGCGCCGCCCGCGCGGCGCTTCGCAGCACAAGGCTGCTCCTACAGGGCGGTCGCGCGCCGCCTTCACAGGCGTGACTGGCCCGAAACAAATGTAGGAGCAGCCTTGTGCTGCGAAGCGCCGCGCGGGCGGCGCTCGATCTCAAGAACGCCCAAAAACGAACGCCGAACACCTGGCGTCACTCGATGAACTTCAGGTCCGACGGCGCAGCCTGCGCCAGCGTCTGTACTGTCTCACCGAGCTTGCCGCTACGCGGGTCACGGCGCATGACCACGATCTGGTCACTCTTCTGGTTGGCCACCAACAGGAAGTTGTCGCTAGGGTCGAGGGTAAATTCCCGAGGGTGATCGCCCTCCACCGAACGGCGTTGCAAGAACGCCAACTGGCCATCGTCCTTGCCCACGCTGAAGGCCACGATCTCATTGGCCGTGCCGCGATTGCTCACGTACAAGAAGCGCCCATCCGCCGACAGGTGCAGGCCGCCAGCGGCCTTGGCCGCAGCGTCCTGGTGGTCCGTCAGGGGTAGACGCTGACGCTCGACCAGGTTGCCTTCCTGGACGTCGAACACCACCACCTCGGCGCTCATTTCCAGTGTCAGGTAGGCGTGTCGCCCCTTGGCGTCGAACAGCAGGTGGCGCGGGCCGCTGCCCGGCGGCAGGGCCACCGACGCTGGTATCGCCGGCGTGAGCGGGTGGTCTGTGCTGGCACCGTCGTAACGGTAGATGAACACCTTGTCGGCGCCCAGGTCGCAGGCATACAGGTGCTGGCCGTCCGGCGACAGCACCAGCGAGTGCACATGGGCGCCGGCCTGGCG
Organism: Pseudomonas sp. DCB_AW; assembly: GCF_026240895.1. Classification (NCBI taxonomy): domain Bacteria; kingdom Pseudomonadati; phylum Pseudomonadota; class Gammaproteobacteria; order Pseudomonadales; family Pseudomonadaceae; genus Pseudomonas; species Pseudomonas sp. DCB_AW. The sequence goes on along the minus strand of NZ_JAPFCE010000007.1, from coordinate 149,943 downwards.
TTCGGGGTTTACGCCGCTTGGTTTATGGCGGGCTTGCTGCACCACGTCCTTGAGCTTGCCGTCCTTGGCCACCGGGATCACCACCAGGCTACCGCCGGGGTCTGGCTTGACGGCGTAGTTGGCAACGAACAGGAAGCGCTGGTCGCGACTGAGGCTGGCGTGGGTCGGCTCATCGCCTCGGGTGGCCACCTGGTTGAGCGGTTTGATCTCGCCTTTGCTGCTCACGCTGAAACTGCTGACGTGGCCTTGCGCGGTTTCGTTGACTGCGAACAGTTGCCGTTGGTCGGCCGAGAGCACCAGCCAGGAAGGGTTCTCGCTCTTGACCACCTGTTGCGGCGTCGGCGTGATCTTGCCTGTCTTGCTGTCGAACAGGTAGCGGTAGATGCCTTGGCTCTGGCCATCGGTGTAGCTGCCCACCAGCAGCGTGGCGGCGTGGGCGTTGATTGTCAGGCTCATCAGGCTAGCGGTCAGCAGGCTCGTCCAGATCCGGTTCATCGTGGTCTTCATCCGGGGCGCGAAAGGCACTCATACAGACTAGACGATGCTCGCCCTGGGCACCGTTGAGCGTCCACTCGTCGCCCGTGGCGGTGGCGGCAGCGATCTGCTCGGGGGTGAAGTTCCAGCGACGCAGCTGGCGGCCGTCCATGCATTCGACGGTCAGGCCGGTCTCGTTGGACGTGAAATCGAAGGCGTGCAGGCCGTCGATCAGCAGCATGTCGCAGGTTTGGAGGGCGGTGGCGAGGGGGGACATGAGGGTACCAATTGGGAAAAGAGCGACAGTATAGCGACATGGCACTTGTGGGAGCGGGTTTACCCGCGAATGCGTCGGCGAATGCACCACCGTATTCGCGGGTGAACCCGCTCCCACAGGCCCTCTACAGCCCCCTCACTTAATGGGCAAAAATGGACCCGCCCTCCTTGCCCACCATCTTCTCAGGCTTGATCAGGAACCGCGCCAGCGCCGGCAACAGCCACAGCGCACCGAACATGTTCCACAGCAGCATGAAGGTCAGCATCAAGCCCATGTCGGCCTGGAACTTGATCGCCGAGAAGATCCAGGTGCACACACCAATGGCCAGGCACAACCCGGTGAACAACACCGCCTTGCCGGTCGAGCGCAGGGTTTCGTAATAGGCTTCCTGCAACGGCAGGCCTGCACGCAGGAAGCTTTCGAGGCGGCTGTAGATGTAGATGCCATAGTCCACACCGATGCCCACACCCAAGGCCACCACCGGCAACGTCGCAACCTTCACGCCAATGCCCATGTAGGCCATCAGCGCATTGCCCAGCACCGAGGTCAGCACCAGCGGCAGGACGATACACAGGGTTGCGGCAAACGAGCGGAAGGTGATCAGGCACATCACCGCGACGCAGATGTACACCAGCACCAGAATGGTCAGCTCGGCCGACTTGATCACCTCGTTGGTGGCCGCCTCGATCCCGGCGTTACCGGCTGCCAGCAGGAACTGCAGGCCCTCTTTGTTGTGGCTGTCGGCAAAGGCCTTGGCGGCGGCAGTGACGCGTTCCAGGGTCTCGGCCTTGTGGTCGTTGAGGAACACCAGCACCGGCGCCAGCGAGCAGTCGGCGTTGTACAGGCCGTCGGCGCGGGCGATGGAGTTGTTGAGGATGTCCGGGTTGCGTGACAGGGTCTCCCATTTCAGGCTGCCCTCGTTCATGCCCTTGATCACCTGCTTGGACACGGTCACCAGCGAGATCGCCGACTGCACGCCCGGGGTGTTCTCCATGGTCCACATCAGCTCGTCTATCGGCGCCATGGTCGAGTGGATCGAGCAGCTTTCCGACGGCGTCTTGACCATGATCACCAGCACGTCCGAGCTGGTCGAATAGTTGCTGATGATGAAGTTGTTGTCCTGGTTGTAGCGCGAGTCCGGGCGCAGCTCCGGCGCGCCCTGGTCGAGGTCACCGATTTTCAGGTTCTGGCTGTACCAGAGGCCACCGGCGAACATCACCAAGGCCACGGCAACAGACACCGGCGCCACCTTGGCACTGGCGAAGTTGGACAGCAGGCGCCAGAACGGGTGCTCACGGGTCGCGTCCTTCTTGCTGCGCTCGACCGCCTTCTTGCTGATGCCGACATAGGAAATCGCCACCGGCAGCAGAATCAGGTTGGTAAAGACGATCACCGCGACGCCGATCGAGGCGCCGATGGCCAGCTCGCGAATGACCCCGATGTCGATGATCAGCAGGGTGATGAAGCCCACTGCGTCAGCAAGGATGGCGATCATCCCCGGCAGGAACAGCTGGCGGAACGTGCGCCGGGCAGCGGTCAGTGCGTTGTCGGCGCCGCTCGACTGCAAGGCGATGCCGTTGATCTTCTGCACCCCGTGGGAAATGCCGATGGCGAAGATCAGGAAGGGTACCAGCATCGAATACGGGTCGAGGCCGAAGCCCACCGCATGCATCAAGCCCAGCTGCCAGACCACCGCCACCAGGGTGGTGATGAGCACAGCGATAGTGCTGCGGATGCACCAGGTAAACCAGTACAGCAGCACCCAGGTGATGCCCAGGGCCACGCCGAAGAACATCGCCACCATCACCAGGCCGTCGATCAGGTCGCCGACCTTCTTGGCGAAGCCAACGATATGGATCTTCACGTTGGGGTTCTGCGCCTGGAACTTGTCGCGGATCTTCTCTTCGAGCAGGTGCGAGAACTGCTGGTAGTCGAGCTTGACCTGCTTGCCTTGGTCCTGCGGGTCGGGGTAGCTCTCCAGCAGCGGCACATCGACGATGCTGGACTTGAAGTTGTTGCCCACCAGGCGCCCGACCTGGCCGGACTTGAGCACGTTGTCGCGCAAGGCATCGAGGCTTTCGGCCGAGCCGTTGTAGGTATTGGGGATCACCTCGCCACCGGAGAAGCCCTCTTCGGTCACCTCGGTCCAGCGCACGCTGGGGCTCCACAGCGACTTCAGCCCGGCGCGGTCGACGCCAGGGATGTAGAACACCTCGTCATGGATCTGGCGCAGGGTCTCCATGTAGTCCTTGTCGAAGATGTCACCGTTGACCGCCTCCACCGAAATACGCACGGTGTTGCCGAGGTTGGCCAGGTCGTTGCGGTGCTCCATCATCTGTTCGATAAATGGGTGCTCAAGCGGGATCATCTTCTCGAAACTGGTCGAGGGGCGGATCTGCGTGGCCTGCCAGAACAGGAAAATGCTGACCAGCACGCACAGGGCGATGACCACGGGGCGGTTGTTGAAGATCAGGCGTTCGAGCAGCGTGGCCTTGTCCTGGTGATGCGGGTGCATGGTGATGCTCTCCCTGCTGGTCATGGACGCGCCTCCTTGGCAGCCTGGTCGGCGCCTTCGGCGGTGGCCAGGTGCACGCCCCCCTGCCCCACCAGCAACAAGCCGCCGGTTGTCAGGCCGGTGACGCCGGCCAGGGCGATGCGGTCGGCACGGTTGTAGACGCTGAAGGTTTGCCCGTCGTCATGGCTGCGCAACACGCTGCCGCCGTTACCGACCAGCACCACGCTGCCATCCTCGACAAGCGTAGCGCTTGCCAGGCCGAATTCGAGCGTGCCGCGCGCGGCCTTGAGTTCGATCGGCTGCCAGCTGTCGCCGAAGTCGGTAGAACGGAACAAGTTGCCGCGCAGGCCATAGGCCAACAGCGTATTAGGCTGGGCGGTGCCCATCACACCGAACAGCGAGCCCTCGTAAGGGCCGTCGACCTTGGCCCAGGTCTGGCCGTTGTCACCTGAGCGGAACATGCTGCCCTGCTCGCCGACGATGAACAGGCCGGCGTCCTTGATTACGGCGATGCCGTTAAGGTGCAGTTGGTCGGCGTTATCCAGGCGCTCGGCAACGTCCTGCCAGTGCTGGCCGCCGTCGGTGGTTTCCAGCAAAGCGCCATAGGCACCCACGGCAAAACCGTGCTGGGCGTCGAGGAAGGTGACGTCGAGCAGCGGGGCTTCGCGGGACAGGTCTTCGAATTGCTTGCTCCAGGTCGCGCCGCCATCAGTGCTGGCGAGGATCTGCGCATCGTGGCCGACAGCCCAGCCGCGCTTGTCGTCGAAGAAGAACACAGCGGTGAGCAGTTGCCGGGTGGGTACCCGGGCCTGGGTCCAGGTCTTGCCCTGGTCGTCGGAGAACAGGATATGACCGCGATCACCGACCACGACCAGACGCTTGCCGGCCTGGGCGGCGTCGATCAGCAGGCTCTGACTGGCCTTGGCCGATTCGGTCGAGTATTCGTCGGCGGCAGCGGCTTCAACACTGCCCGTCCACATGCCCAATGCCAGCGCCAGCATCGCACCGGCGGCCAGCGGCCAGGCTCCACGCCTGGTTTGCGCCATCAGCTGCTCCCTCATGACCGTCCCCTGTTTGTTGTTCTTAGTGGGTCAATGCCTTGCAGGTACTGCGAAATGCCTGTGGTAGAGGCCTGCAATAGCTTGAGGGGATCGTAGCGGGGAAGGTTGCGGGAATACAACGAGCGGGACGTTATGTTTTGTTAACCGCCCAAAAGCTTCGCGGGACAAGCCCGCTCCCACAGGTTTTGCACAATACCTGGACTGCCCCCAGAAAGTTGCACAGTACCTGTGGGAGCGGGCTTGTCCCGCGAAAGGGCCCGTTCAGGCTATCGAGAACTCACGCCAAGCTCTTGCTCACCACCTCATACACATCACTGGACAGCGACCCAGAAGCCAGAATCCGCTCCAGCTCACCCTTCATCAACGCCTGACGCGCGTCGTCGTACTTGCGCCAGCGGGTCAGCGGGGCCAATTGGCGCGAGGCAATCTGCGGGTTCAGCGCATTCAGCTCGATCACCAGGTCCGCCAGGAAGCGATAACCCGAACCATCGGCCGCATGGAAGTTGACCAGGTTCTGCCCGGCAAACGCCCCCACCAACGCCCGCACCTTGTTCGGGTTTTTCAGGGTGAACGCCGGGTGCTGCATCAGCGCCTTGACCCGCGCCAGCCCGCCTGGCAGCGAACTGGCGGCCTGCACGCTGAACCACTGGTCCATGACCAACGGGTTGTCCTTGAAGTGCTCGGCGAAGGTTTCCAGCGCCTTGGCCCGCTCGGCTTCGAACGGCGAGTTGACCAGCACCGCCAGGGCGGTCAGGCGCTCGGTCATGTTGTCGCACTGGTCGAACTGCTCCAGGGTCGCCTCCAGCACCTGCGGCTTGCCGCTCTGCATCAGGTACGACAGGGCGATGTTCTGCAGGCTGCGGCGGGCGAAGTGCTCGGCCGCGGCGACGTAGGCCGTGCTGCGCGAGACCTCGCGGTGCGCCTGGTAGCGGGCCCACAGGCCATCGAACAGCTGCTCGGCGATCTGCTGGCGGGCGAACTCGCGGGCGGCGTGAATGGCATCGACGTCAGCTACCTGGCTGATTTCGGTGAGGTAGGCCTCGCCTGGCAGCGAGAGCATCTCGGCGACCATGGCGGCGTCCAGCGATTCGTTGCCCAGCACGGTACCGAGGGCGGTGATCAGGCGCGGGTCGAGCTTCAACGCTTCGCCACGTTGATGCTGGCCGATCAGCTCCTGCAGCACCTGCACCGACAGCTGTTGGCCCGCTTCCCAGCGGTTGAAACCGTCGCTGTCGTGCTGCATGAGGAACATCAGCTGGTCGCGGTCGTACGGGAAGCTCAACTTCACCGGCGCGCTGAAGCCTCGCAGCAGCGAGGGCAGCGGCTTGGCCGTGAGGCCTTCGAAGGTGAAGGTTTGCTCCGCCTCGGTCACCGACAGCACGCGGCTGGTGCCGCCAGCCGCGGCTTCACCCGCCAGGCGCAGCGGCAGGTCGTTGCCTTCGGCATCCAGCAGGCCCAGCTCGACTGGGATCACGAACGGCAGCTTCTCGGCCTTGTCCGGGGTCTGCGGGCAGCTCTGGCGGAAGGTCAGGCTGTAAGTCTGGGCGCCTGCATCATAGGCCTCGCTGACTTCCAGCCGCGGCGTGCCCGCCTGGTTGTACCAGCGTTTGAACTGGGTCAGGTCAACGCCGTTGGCATCTTCCATGGCCTTGATGAAGTCGTCGGTGGTCACCGCCTGGCCATCGTGGCGTTCGAAATACAGGTCGCTGCCCTTACGGAAGCCCTCGGCCCCCAGCAGGGTGCGGACCATGCGTACAACCTCGGCACCCTTTTCGTACACAGTCAGGGTGTAGAAGTTGGAGATTTCGATGAAGCTGTCCGGGCGTACCGGGTGGGCCATGGGGCCGGCATCTTCGGCGAACTGGTGGGTCCGCAGGTAGGCGACGTCTTCGATGCGCTTGACCGTGCGCGAGTTCATGTCGGCGCTGAACTCGGCGTCGCGGAACACCGTGAAGCCTTCCTTGAGCGACAGCTGGAACCAGTCGCGGCAGGTGACGCGGTTGCCCGACCAGTTGTGGAAGTACTCGTGGGCAACCACGCCTTCGACACGCTGGTGGGCGGCGTCGGTGGCGGTTTCGGCCCGGGCCAGCACGCAGCTGGAGTTGAAGATGTTCAGGCCCTTGTTTTCCATGGCGCCCATGTTGAAGTCGTTGACCGCGACAATCATGAAGATGTCCAGGTCGTACTCACGGCCATAGACTTCTTCGTCCCAGCGCATGGACTTCTTCAGGCTGACCATGGCGTGGTCACACTTGTCGAGGTTCTCGGGCTCGACATAAATGCGCAGCATCACATCGCGGCCGGATTGGCGCTTGAAGTTGTCTTCGACGCACCACAAGTCACCCGCCACCAGCGCGAACAGGTAGGCCGGCTTCTTGAACGGGTCTTCCCAGGTTGCCCAGTGGCGGCCGTCTTCGGCCGGCCCGCTGCCGGTCGGGTTGCCGTTGGACAACAGCACCGGGTAGCGATGCTGCTCGGCGATCACCGTGGTGGTGAAAGTGCTCATCACGTCCGGGCGGTCGAGGTAGTAGGTGATCTTGCGGAAGCCCTCGGCCTCGCACTGGGTGCAGAACATCTTGCCGGACTTGTACAGGCCTTCCAGCGCGGTGTTGCTCTCGGGGTGGATCTTCACGCTGGTGTCGAGGGTGAAACGCTCGGCCTTGGGCTGCACGGTCAGGCTGTCGGCTTCGAGCTGGTAATCGCTCGCCTGCAGCTCGGCATCGTCCAGCGAAGCGCGCAGCAGCTCAAGCTGCTGGCCGTCGAGCACCAACGGCGGTAGGCCGGCACCGCGTGCCGGGTTGCGGCGCATGACCAGTTGCGCATGGACCAGGGTGTGGTCCTCGAACAGCTCGAAGGTCAGGTGCGTCTCGTCGATCAGGTACTCGGGCGCCTGGTAGTCCTTGAGGTAGATCACTTGCGGTTGTTCGGTACGCATGTGCAGGTCCTTTTTACTGGAGCACGGCCAACTGGTAGGCCGTGTACTTGCGAATGTTGATCACGCCGGTGTCGAAGATCAGGTACTGGCCCTTGATGCCCAGCAGCGTGCCTTCCACTACCGGGTTCTTGTCCAGGTTGAAGCTGACGATCTTCGTCGGGTAGGCCTCGACCGGGTAACGCATTTGCACCACTTCGGCATCCGGCAGCGGCTGGATCGCCTGCAAGCCGAAGCGCCCTTGCAGCTCGCGCAGGCCGTCGGCGCAGGCATCGAAGATCTGTTCACGAATGGCCACCAGGTCCAGCGCTTCGGCGTCACCCTTGAGCAGAGCGCGCCAGTTGGTGCGGTCCGGTACCTGGCTACGCAGCACGTCTTCGACCAGGCCCGATTGCTGGCGGGTGGCCACGCGCATGATCGGTAGCGCCTGGCTGGCACCCTGGTCGAGCCAACGGGTGGGCAACTGGGTGGCGCGGGTAATGCCGACCTTGACCCCTGACGAGTTGGCCAGGTAGACGACGTGGTCGGTCATGCAGAACTGCTCGCCCCAGGACGGTTCGCGGCAGGTGCCGGCGTCATAGTGGCAGCGTTCCGGGGCCATGATGCACACGTCGCACTGGGCCAGCTTGGTCATGCACGGGTAGCAGTAACCCTGGCTGAAGCTGGTCTTGGTGCGCTTGCCGCAATGGCTGCAGTGAATGGCGCCGAGGTACTCGAGGCGCAAGCGCTGGCCGATCAACGGGTTGACCGGTACCTGCTCTTCACCCAGGCGAAAGCTGTATTGCACGACCGGTGCTTCAAGGCGCACCGCCATCTTGCTCAAAGAGCCACGAGCGAGTTCGATCAATGTACCGAGTCCGACTTGAACAGAATGTTAGCGATTGGCGCAGACTTCGAGGCGCACTCTTGCGGCCCCATGTAGCCGGTACGCTGGTCTTCGGGGAGGTTTTTCATTTCCCAGGCGATCACCGCCTGCAGCGACAGCTCTTTCTGCTCGGCAGTGAGCTTGCGGCCATCGGACCATTTGCCGATTTCCACGGCCGTTTTCAGGCTCTCGTAGATCTCGGGAGTAATGTTTTCGATCATTTGCGCGAAAGTGGACATAGCGTCTCCTAATTCAAGCCGACAGTTTACGCCGGGCCATGCCGCCACCCAAGAGCCCTGTCAGGCATCCGATGAGCAGGCCGCCGACGTGGGCGGCGTTGGCGATTTGGCCGAAGCCGAGCTGGCCGACCACGCCGGTCAGGCACACCACCAGCCAGATGAGCATCATCACCAGCACGCCCTTGGGCAGGTTGAAATGCGGGTTGGGCGCCAGCCACTGGTACAGCCAGATGTGCCCGAGCAGCCCGTACAGCACCCCAGAAAGGCCGCCGAACAGGCTCGCGCCACTGGTGTAGTGCTGGGCCAGGTTGGAAACCAGGCTGAACAACAGGGTCAGGCCCAGCAACAGCCATGGCCCCTGGCGCAGCTCGATGCGCTTGCCCAGTTCCCAGTACCACAGGCTGTTCATGGCCAGGTGCAGCACGCCGAAATGCAGCAGCATCGGCGACACCAGGCGCCACCATTGGCCTTCGGCGAGGCCCTGGGCCAGTGGGGTGAAGTAGAGGTAGTCGCCCTGCACGCGGAAGTCGAGGAAGGTGAACCAGCCAATGGTCGAGAAGTTGTCGCCAAGGCCGGTGATGCCGGCAACGATGAAGCACAGCAGCAGGACAGCAGCGGTGACCTTGCAGGCTTTGACCTGGTCTTTGAGGGGGGGTTGTGTGGGGGCACTCGCGGCTGAATCCCCTTCCACAGGGGCCTGCGCAAGCTCAAGGTCGGCGTTACCGTCGGGATAGCGCTGGTAGAGTTGCAGCACATCCTGGGCCAGCGTGTCGGGGGCCCACAGCACCTGGACTTCACCTTCTTCACTGACCCGGTGTGGCACCTGCAAGCGTTGCAGCAGGTGCACGAAGCCGCTGAGGTCGACCGACAGCGGCAGGCGCATCACTTCGATTATGTTCATTGATTGGCCTGTGGGCGGTCGACGTCGACCCAGACGAACTTGTGCGGGTCGATACGGGTTTCATCATCCAGCCGATAGGCGACCAGCTTGCCGTAAAGCACCGCGCTGTAGTCGAGGCAGGCCAGGTTGTCGCGGATCGGCGCCGGGCGTCCGCTGCGCCAGTAGTGGCCGACGAACAACAAAGGCTCGTCCTCGGCATAGCGCAGCAAGGCGTTCTTCTGGGTATGGCTCAGTGGCGTGCTGGCGACGGCTTCAGGCAGCGCATCGGGCTGGAACACGATGTCGCCATAGGTTTGCGGGTCTTCTTCCCAGAACTTGGTGCGGAAGAAGGCGCGGGTCAGGCCATCGCCACCGGTCAGGGTCAAGCCGTCCGGCAGGCGCATGTCGGTGCCCCGCAGCAGGCGATTGCACACGGTGGCGGCAAAGCTGCCGGGCACAGCCGAGGCCTGGATGAAATGTTCGTCGATGCGCCCATCCGGGTATTGCTGGCGCAGCGGCTCGATCAGCCGTGGGTCCCAGCAGGCATGCACCAGGCGGAAACGCCCGGCGTCGACGAACAGCGGCAGTTCGTAGAACCAGTTGACGAAGTCATGCCAGTCGCCGGGGTGGTGGGCGAACTGCGTGAGGGTCTCGTCAATCAGCCGGGCGTGGCGTGGCGTGTGTTCGCGCACATGGGCCTTGCCGCTGCCGGGCAGCGCCGGGGTGACCCAGCCCAGGGCGTTGTACTCATGGTTGCCCATGATGCAGAACGCCTGGCCGGCCTCGACCATGTCGTGGACGATGTGCAATGCCTCGCGGATGCGCGGCCCACGGTCGACGATGTCGCCCAGGAACAATGCCTGGCGCCGCGGGTGACGCCAGACGCCGGCCACGCGCTTGTAACCGAGGGCGTCGAGCAAGCGTTCAAGGGTCAGCGCACAGCCATGCACGTCACCGATGATGTCAAAACTTCGCGCCGGATCGAGCATCAGTCGTCCCTGCTTCCAAGGCGGCTGCCCCAGCCGAGTTTGGTACGGCACACTTCGTAGTAGTTATGGTCCAGCGGGTGGATCAGGCGCAGTTTCTGCGGCTTCTTGCTCACCGTGATGGTGTCGCCAGGGGCGCAGGTGAAGTGGTTCTGGCCGTCACAGGACACCTGCGGGTAAATCTGCAGGTCCTTGGCCACGACAATCTTCAGTTCGCTGTTGCCGTCCACCACGATCGGCCGGCCCGACAGGGTATGCGGGTACATCGGCACGATGACGATAGCGTCGAGCTTGGGGTGCATGATCGGGCCGCCGGCCGACAACGCGTAGGCGGTCGAGCCGGTCGGGGTGGCGACGATCAGGCCGTCGGCCTTCTGGCTGCAGACGAACTGGCCGTCGATGTAGATTTCGAACTCGATCATCCGCGTCGACTTGCCGGGGTGCAAGACCACGTCGTTGAGCGCGTCGCCCTGGCCGATGGCCTCGTGGTGACGGCGCACTTCGGCCTGCAGCAGGAAGCGGTTTTCCACCAGGTAGTGGCCGTCGAGCACTTCGGCGACCTTTTCTTCCAGCTCGTCAGGGCGGATGTCGGTGAGAAAGCCCAAGTTGCCGCGGTTGATGCCGAGCACCGGGATGTTGTGCCGGGCCAGCGCGCGGGCGGCGCCGAGCAGGCTGCCGTCACCGCCGACGACGATGACCAGGTCGCAGACCTCGCCCAACAGCTTGCGCGTGGACGTCTGCAGGCCGTGGCCGGGCAGGACTTCGGCGATGGTGTCCTCAAGGATCACGTGCAGGTGGCGCTCGAGGAGGAATTTTTTCAGTCGGCGAATGGTGTCGAGCACCTGCGAGCTGCCAAGGCGTCCGATGATACCGATATTGCGAAATTGCTCCATGGGGCTCCTGCGAGGCTCTGCGGCGGGTGACTATGCGCCGATTATGGGCGAAACGACCGGGTAGCGGCAAACCGGCTATGCTCGCTGGATGATGCCTTTCGCCGAACTCCACGACTTGCCTCGCCAGTTGCGCCGCCCTGCCGTGCGCGACCTGGCCTGGGCATTGCTGTCGCCCCCGCTGCTGAGCGCCCCGCCCTGCCCCCAGCGCCACCCGTTGGCCGGCAGCGCCTGGGCCGATGATCCGCAACGCCTGAAAGCCTGGCTGCTGGCCCTGGATGCCGACGAGCAAGCGCTGCGCGACAGGCTGGCGCGCCTGACCAGTCGGCGGCTGGGCCTGTACTACGAATGCCTCTGGCAGTTCGCCCTGGGCCAGGCGCCGGGCCTTGAGTTGCTGGCAGCGAACCTGGCGATACGCGCAGGCGGGCAGACGTTGGGTGAGCTGGACATTCTGCTGCGGGATGACGAGGGGGTGCAGCATTTCGAGTTGGCCATCAAGTTTTACCTGGGGCCGACCCACAGCAATGGCCGAGACCCGACGCAATGGCTTGGCCCAGGTTGCCATGACCGGCTGGGGATCAAACTGGCGCACCTGACTGGGCATCAGTTGCCGATGTCCAGTGGCGCACAGAGCCGCGCGGCCTTGGCCGGGCTTGGCGTGCAGCAGGTGCAGGCGCATCTGTGGCTGGCCGGTTACCTGTTCTACCCCTGGCCTGGGCAGGCAGAAGCGCCCGAGGGGGCCAACCCACTGCACCTGCGCGGGCGCTGGTTGCGGCGGCGGGATTGGTCGATGGCCACTGGCGAACGCTGGCAGCCTTTGCCCCGCGATGCCTGGTTGGCACCGGCGCGGGTCGAGGCGGATGAGTGCTGGACGGCACTGCAGTTCGGGGCCTGGCTGCAGGGGCTGGATGAGCATGCGCCGGCGCAGATGCTGGTCAGGCTGGAGCAAGAAGCCGAGGGTGCCTGGCATGAAGTGGAGCGGGTGTTTTTGGTGGCTGATAGCTGGCCACTTTTGCCCACGCGATGATTGCGCCCGCGAAGAGGCCGGTACAAGCAACACAATTTTCACCGACCTGGAGCAAAGATTGGTTCCCTCAAGCGGATACAGTGAGTGCTGAGCGCCACCAAGAGCGCCACTTCAAGACCTGATGACGAGGATCCTCCATGGTTTCATCCACCCCCACACAACATTACGCGCGCCTGTCCATCGCCCTGCATTGGCTGACGCTGGTGCTACTGGCCGTCGTATACGCCTGCATCGAGTTTCGCGGCCTGTTCCCCAAGGACAGCGCCGAGCGCAACCTGATGAAGGACCTGCACTTCATGCTGGGCCTGACCGTGTTCGTGCTGGTCTGGCTGCGCCTGGCCGTGCGCCTGAGCCGCCCCACCCCGCCCATCCTGCCCAAGCCACCGGCCTGGCAGACCGGCCTTGCCCACCTGATGCACCTGGCGCTGTACCTGCTGATGATCGGCCTGCCCCTGGCCGGCTGGCTGATCTTGAGCGCCGCCGACAAGCCAGTCCCCTTCTACGGGCTGGAACTGCCGCACCTCATCGGCGCGGACCCAGACCAGGCCAAATTCATCAAAGGCTGGCATGAACGCATCGGCAGCTGGGGTTACTGGCTGATCGGCCTGCATGCATTGGCCGGGCTGTATCACCACTACGTGCAGCGCGACAACACGCTGCTGCGCATGCTGCCCTACAAATAACCGCGCCGGCCTTGCAGGCCGCCGGTATGCAGCACGATCAGGCGGGTGCCGGGCGCGAACAGGCCGGCCTCGACCTGCTCGCGTAGCGCCAGCAGGGCCTTGCCGGTGTAGAGCGCTTCCAGCGGCACGCCTGTGTGCCGCTCGCAAGCGTCGATGAACGCCAGCAGTTCGTCGTCGATCCGAGCGAAACCGCCTCGGCAGGCATCATGCAGTTGATAGCCACTGCCGCCGGCCAGATCTCTCACAACGTCCGGCACGCCGTGATCGCGGGGCACTGCCAGCGCGCCGTGCACGTCATGCGCGCCCGCCTCTTCCAGCACCAGGCCGGCCAACGTTGTACCGGTACCCACGGCCAGCCACCAGGCGCTGTAATCGTCCCAACCGATCTCGGCCAGTTGCGCGCGCGCCTGCGCGACGATCAACCCGCAACCCTGCGCGCCGGCCAAGCCGCCGCCGCCTTCGGGAATGCAGTGCCAACCAGGGTAACGTGCCTGCCAGGGTTGCCAGAAACCCGCCTCATGACGGGCGCGGTAGCCACCATAGCCGAGCCAGTGCACGTGCATGCCCAACGCCTGCAGATCGCGCACCGTGGGCGTGTCCTGGGGGTGGCCACGCAGCAGGCCGGCCGTGGCGAAGCCAAAGCGTTTGCCGGCAGCGGCCAGGGCATGAAGGTGGTTGGAGTGGCTGCCGCCGAGGCTGATCAGGCCAGGGGCACCTGATTCATGAGCGTGCTGGAGGTGGTGGCGCAGCTTGAACCACTTGTTGCCGCTGATCAGGGGGTCGATCAGGTCCAGGCGCAGAATGGCGACTTCGACCTTGGCGCTCTGTAGCCAGGGCAGGTTCAAGGGGTGTAGAGGAGCCTGGGGCAGGTCGAGAAAATCGATAGACATGGAACGGGGCCTGAAGCGAAGGCTTCAGTTTATCAGCGAACATCGGGGGCCGCTTCCCGGCCCCCGGCTATCTCAAAGCTCGGCAGCCAACCGCGAGCCTTGGTTGATCGCCCGCTTGGCATCCAGCTCGGCCGCCACATCCGCGCCACCAATCAAGTGCACCGACTGGCCTGCGGCCAGCAAGCCTTCTTGCAGCTCTCGCAGCGGCTCCTGCCCGGCACAGATCACCACGTTGTCCACCGCCAGCAATTGCGGCTCACCGCCACCGACCCGAATATGCAAGCCGGCATCATCGATACCCAGGTACTCCACGCCGTTGAGCATCTGCACCTGCTTGTTCTTCAGCCCCGTCCGGTGGATCCAGCCGGTGGTCTTGCCCAACCCGTCGCCAACCTTGGACTGCTTGCGCTGCAGCAGATACACCTGGCGTGCCGGCGCGTGCGGCGCAGCCTTGATGCCGGCCACACCACCGCGGGCCTCGAGCTGGGTGTCAATGCCCCACTCTTTCCAGAACGCCTCGCGGTCCTGGCTGCTGGCCACGCCCTGGTGCACCAGGTATTCGGACACATCGAAACCGATGCCACCCGCGCCAATCACCGCGACAGCCTGGCCGACTGGCTTACGCTGGAGCAGCACGTCCAGGTAGCTGAGCACCTTGGCATGCTCGACCCCCGGTATCGCGGGCGTACGCGGCGCGATCCCGGTGGCCAGGATAACCTCGTCGAAGCGGCCGTCCACCAGCGCCTGTACATCGACGCGGGTGTTCAGGCGCTGGTCTACGCCAGTGCTGCTCAGCTTGTTACGGAAATAGCGCAGGGTCTCGAAGAACTCTTCCTTGCCCGGCACCCGCTTGGCCACGTTGAACTGCCCGCCGATCTCGCCAGCGGCATCGAACAAGGTCACCTGGTGGCCCCGCTCGGCGGCCACGGTGGCGGCAGCCAGGCCGGCCGGGCCAGCACCGACAACGGCAATACGCTTCACGTTGCGCACAGGCAGGTAGTTGAGTTCGGTCTCGTGGCAGGCGCGCGGGTTGACCAGGCAACTGGTCAGCTTGCCGCCGAAGGTGTGGTCCAGGCAGGCTTGGTTGCAACCGATGCAGGTGTTGATCTCGTCAGCGCGCCCAGCAGCGGCCTTGTTGACGAAGTCCGGGTCGGCCAGGAACGGCCGGGCCATCGAAACCATGTCGGCATCGCCTTCGGCGAGCACCGCCTCGGCCACTTCCGGGGTGTTGATGCGGTTGGTGGTGATCAGCGGAATGCTCACGGTGCCACGCAGCTTGGCGGTGACCTTGCTGAACGCCGCCCGCGGCACTTTGGTGGCGATGGTCGGGATACGCGCTTCGTGCCACCCGATACCGGTATTGATCAGGGTCGCCCCCGCCTGCTCGATGGCCTTGGCCAGCAGCTCGATTTCGTCCCAGGTGCTGCCCCCTTCGACCAGGTCGAGCATCGACAGGCGGAAGATGATGATGAAGTTCGGGCCCACCGCGCCGCGCACACGGCTGACGATCTCGACGGCCAGGCGCATGCGGTTTTCATAGCTACCCCCCCAGCGGTCGGTGCGGTGGTTGGTGTGGGCGGCCAGGAACTGGTTGATGAAGTAGCCTTCCGAACCCATGATCTCGACGCCGTCATAGCCGGCCAGCTGGGCCAGCGCGGCGCAATTGACGAAGTCGACGATCTGTTTCTCGATGCCTGCTTCGTCCAGTTCTTTGGGCTTGAACGGGTTGATCGGCGCCTGGATCGCGCTGGGCGCGACCTGGCGCGGGCTGTAGGCATAGCGCCCGGCATGGAGGATCTGCAGGCAGATCTTGCCGCCAGCGGCATGCACCGCCTCGGTCACGATGCGGTGCTTGTCGGCCTCTTCCTCGGTGCTGAGCTTGGCTGCGCCGGAATAGACGCCGCCCTCGTCATTCGGAGCGATACCGCCGGTGACCATCAGGCCGACGCCGCCACGGGCGCGCTCGGCAAAATAGGCCGCCATGCGCTCGAAGCCGCCGGGGCGTTCTTCAAGGCCCGTGTGCATCGAGCCCATCAGGGTGCGGTTGCGCAAGGTGGTGAAGCCCAGGTCAAGCGGTGCGAGCAGGTGCGGATAACGGTCGGCAGCCATGGAATGTCCCCATGTGGCGTGATCACGGAATGCGGGTGCCTCGCCAGCTGGCGGGCCCCGTCGTTTATCTGCCACTGACATTAAACAGCTGTTTGAACGGCCTCAATGATCGAAACTGACAACTTATTGATCCTCCCGTACAGCAGGGCTACCCTACACAACTCCAACTTCCAAGGCGCTGTACCGCTTCATGCGAAAACTTCTGGCAAGCGCCCTGGCGCTGGTGATGATTGCCGCCCTGTGCGGCTACGGCTTCTGGACCCAGCAGCGCCCGGAAGGCCACTACCTTTCCGACCTGCGCATCGAGCTGGCGCTCAACCATGGCGTGCCCGGTGAGCGAGGCAATTTGCTTGGCGTCGAACCGCTGCTCTACCCCAGTGACTACCAGAACCTGCAACGCCTGCACCGCAAGCTTTCGGCCTATTTGCAGCAGGCTCGCGTACAGGGGCTGGTCGGCCCACGTACGGTGGTGGTGCTGCCTGAGCACATCGGTACCTGGCTGTGGGCACGGGGTGAAAAGAACGAGCTGTACCAAGTCACGCAGAGCCGCGAGGCCTTGCAATGGCTGGAACTGAGCAACCCGCTGCGCTATGGCCTGGCCATGCTGCGCGCCAACGCCGACGACTGGCGCAGCGACGCCCACCTGCGCATGAAGGCCGAGCAGATGGCCGCCGATTATCAGCAGTTGTTCGGTGGCCTGGCCAAGGAGTTTGGCGTCACCCTGGTGGCCGGCTCCATCGTGCTGCCGGCCCCCTATATCAAACAAGGCGTGCTGCACGCCGGCAATGGCCCGCTGTACAACAGCAGCGTGGTGTTTGCCGGCGACGGCTCGCTGCTGGGCCAGCCACAGCGTCAGCAGTACCCGGACAGCGAAACGCGCCGCTTCATTCATGATGGCCGCCAGCAACCGCTGCAGGTGCTGCAAACCCCGGCCGGGCGCCTGGGCGTGCTGGTCGGCAGCGACAGCTGGTACCCGGAAAACCACCAGCAACTGACACAACAATCCGTGCAATTGATTGCCAACCCGGTATTCCTCAGTGGCAAAGGCAGCTGGGAGGCGCCATGGCGTGGCAATCGCCATCAGGACGCGGCGGCCGAACTCGCCCTCAAGCGTGGCGAAGTCAGCGAACAAAACGCCTGGCAACGCCTGACCCAGGCCGCTGGCGAAAACGTCAGTAGCATGAGCGTGTTCATGCGTGGGCAGTTCTGGGAGCAGGCCAGCGATGGCCAGGGCTTCGCCCATCAGTCGGGTCAACTGCTGGCGGGCAACCCCAGCCATGGCGCCCGCCTGCTGAACCTCTGGTTGTAACCCCGTGGCCCGCCCCCGCGTGCGCCTGGGTGATCTGTCGGTAGGGTTTGTCCAGCCACTGGCCGAGGCCCTGCGCGTGCTGGGCCACGACCCTGCGCCCCTGCTGCAACGCTATGGCCTGGATGCGGCACGCCTGGCCGAAGCCGGAGCCCGCCTGTCGATCCCGCGTTACATGCACCTTGGGCATGCCGCCATCGCGCTGTGCGCCGAGCCGGCGCTGGGCCTGCACATGGGCCGGCTCAGCCGCCTGGCGCATGCAGGCCTTGCGGGCATCACCGCGGCCCAGGCGCCCACCGTGGGCGAAGCGGCGCGCACCTTGTTGCGCTTTGAGCCGCTGTACGCTGCCAACTACCGGGGCCACTCGCGCTTTCAGGAAGATGCCCAAGGCGCCTGGCTGCGGTTTTACTCCATCAGCCCCTACAACACCTACAACCGCTTCGTGGTCGACTCCCTGCTCGCCGGCTGGCTGGCGCAACTGGGCGACCTGGCGGGGACTGCGCTGCAGGCCGAACGGCTTGAAATTGAATTTACCGCGCCGCCCTATGTCGCCCAGTACCAGGCGCTGTGCAGCACCCCAGTGCAGTTCGGCGCCGACGGTAATCAACTGCGCCTTAGCCGCGCCACCCTGCAGATGGCCAACCCGCAGCACTGCCCGAGCACTTGGCAGCACCTGCTTCAGCTTTGCGAAGCGGAGTTGCAGCAGCGCACGCGGGTGCGCAGCCTCGGTGAACGCATCACGCACCTGCTCGGCCCGCTGCTCAATGGCGGCCGCGAACCGGACCTGGACGAAGTGGCACTGAGCCTGCAACTGCCGACCTGGACATTGCGGCGCAAGCTGGCCGAAGAAGGGACGCGTTTTCGCGACGTGTTGAACGAGACACGGCGCGACCTGGCCGAAACCTACATCCGTGACACGGAGCTGGCTTTCGGCGAAATCGCTTATCTGTTGGGGTTTGCTTCGGCAGAGGCTTTCCAGCGCGCATTCAAGCGCTGGACCGGCCTCACGCCGGGGGAGTTTCGCCGCAGTCAGCGGCAGGCCGGCTAAAGCTCGGTGGCGTCGTCGGCGGGTTCCGGGGGGGCCAGTTCGTATGCCTGGAACTCGAGCAGCTCTTCCTGATATTCATCCATTGCCCTGCGTCCTCTTTTCTCATTTGTCTTCGTAGATGTCGCCTTCAACCTAAGCAGGTTGGGTGAAGGAATGATGACAAGCTCATGAGAAGTAAACGTAGCAGGTATCGACGGCGTTATCGCCGCCTGTCTGTAACAGGGAATGTGTCAAAGCGCCGCGGGTGCGGGCTCTGCAGGCTGTGCCTCCTGCTGCACCTGAATAGGCGCAGGTTCGGCGGGCGGCGCTACTGGCTGCGACCCCTGGCTGTCATTCGCCACTGGCGCCGCTGGCACTTCGCTGGCGGGGGCAACGGCGGCAGGTGCAGGCGTGCTTTCAGCCGCTGGTGTGGCTTCAGCCGCAGGCGTTACGGGAGCGGCCACAGGCGCTGCAGCCGCCTGCTCCGGCAGCCCCAGGTCTACGGCTGGCTTTTCAACCTTGGGTGCGGGCGCCTCAGGCTCGACTTTGGCCTTAGCCTTGCTGGCCTTTTTCGGCTTCGGCAGATAGCTCTCTACCAGTGCGAAGTAACGGTCGTAGAACTGCGCCGCCGTCACCGTCTCACTGGCGACCTTGACCATCGAGTCATCACTGGAGCCTATCGGCATGGACACCGAACCCAGCACGCCCACGCCAAGGCTGGCGGAAGTGTTGGATTTCTTCAGGCTGTAGCGGTCCTGCAGGGCGTTGGCGAACATGGTCGAGCGCTGCTCGTCGCTCACGTCGGGTGCGCAGGTAACGTTGAAGCTGATCTGCAGGTGGTTTTCGCTGTTCTGCTGAAAGCTCTTGTTGCCGGTCACCTGGTTGGCGCCGCTGCTGGTAATGATGTAACCCTGGCTGAGCAAGGCGCGGCGAGCGGCCTCGCAGGAGCCGGCATCGGTCACCGGGAAGCTGCGCGAGAAGGTGCCCGAGTCATCGAAGTTCTCGTGCTCGTAGATGGCGGCTTTTTTCGAGGAACAACCGGTCACGCCCGCCAGCACCAGGGCCAGCCCGAGCGCACCAAAGACGGATGATCTGGTCATTGCGAATTCCGGGTAAGTCGAGAAGGTGCCTATTGTGCATCACTGCGCACGGGCACTGAAACCGTTCATCCGTGAAGAGTCTGTCAGCTTCGTGTAAATGTGGACTGGCGGGGCGTTAAAACGAAAAAAGCGACCCTAAGGTCGCTTTTCACGTTGCTTCGAGGCGTTCAAGGGGCCTCGAGGCGAAGATGGCGCAGCGGACGGGACTCGAACCCGCGACCCCCGGCGTGACAGGCCGGTATTCTAACCGACTGAACTACCGCTGCGTATCGCTTGGGCTTGCGCCCAGTTAAAACCTGTTGCCTGCTTACTGGCCAAGGGCACAGTGAAGTCAGGCACAAAAAAAGCGACACGTTGATCGCTCTTTTTGTTGCTTCGAAGCGTTCAAGGGGCTTCGAAGCGAAGATGGCGCAGCGGACGGGACTCGAACCCGCGACCCCCGGCGTGACAGGCCGGTATTCTAACCGACTGAACTACCGCTGCGTATCGTTCAGGCTTGCGCCCGATTGAAACTGGGATCGACCTCAGGCATATTTGCCTTTCGGTCTCAGACCGGTGCAAGGCACCCATCTGTTACTAAAAAGTGGCGCAGCGGACGGGACTCGAACCCGCGACCCCCGGCGTGACAGGCCGGTATTCTAACCGACTGAACTACCGCTGCGCATAGTGACTTACGTCGTGGCTTATCAGGCCTTGTTCCTCTCTGGCTATCTGCTTCTTTCGAAGCTTCCTGCACCAGGAACGCTCAGGAAGTGGTGGGTGATGACGGGATCGAACCGCCGACCCTCTGCTTGTAAGGCAGATGCTCTCCCGGCTGAGCTAATCACCCCCGCGATGTTGCTTGTTGCGTTTGCTTCGCTGAGGCCGCGAAATTTACGCAGGTACCGATGCTAAGTCAATACCCCCATTGAATTTTTTTTCAAAAAGGGCAAAAAAAAGAGGTTTGCCAGTGCGAGGACAATGGATCGATCCCGCCTTCACTGTAGGAGCAGCCTTGTGCTGCGAAGAGGCCAGTGAATGCACCCATGATTCAGCATGAGCTCACTGCCCTCTTCGCAGCACAAGGCTGCCCCTACCCCAAGTGGTCGCGCGATGATTAATCGCTGGAAACAAGAAGGGGACCTTTCGGTCCCCTTCTTAACATCTGACAGCTCAGGTGTAGATCATCTTGCGGGTCATGCCGCCATCGACCACGAACTCCTGGCCGGTGACGAAAGCCGCTTGGCGCGACAACAGCCAGGCCACCATGGCCGCCACGTCTTCCACCGTCCCTACCCTGCCCGTCGGGTGCTGGGCATGGTCGGCATCGGTCAACGGTTCGGCACGGCGCTGGGAAGGGTCTCGTGCATCGATCCAGCCCGGGCTCACCGCATTGACGCGGATCTCCGGGCCCAGGCTCATGGCCAGGGCATGGGTCAACGCAACCAGGCCGCCCTTGCTTGCCGCATAGGCTTCGGTGTCCGGTTCGGACTGCCGTGCCCGGGTCGAGGTCAGGTTGACGATCGCCCCGTTATGCGCACGCAGGTAAGGTGCGCAATGCTTGGCCAGCAGCATCGGGCCATTGAGGTTGACCGCCAGCACGCGGTTCCATTGCGCCAGGCTAAGGCTTTCCAGCGTCTGGTTGTGCGGGTTGGCGATCGCCGCATTGCACACCAGCGCGTCGAGCCGACCGAACTGCCCCAGTACCTCGGACACCCCGGCACTGACCTGCGCCTCGTCGGCAACGTCCATGGTGATGAACCAGGCGTTGTCACCCAACGCCTTGGCCACCTTGGCCCCGCGTGGGCGGTCAAGGTCGCTGAGCACCACCTGCCAGCCTTCGCAGATCAACCAGGCGGCAATCCCCAGGCCGATGCCGCGAGCGGCACCGGTCACCAAGGCTACCCGGCCGTTATGGCCTGGCTTACTGCCGCTGATTTCAATCACAGTGCCGCCAACCCACGCGCGAGGTCTGCCTGCAGGTCGGCCACATCTTCAAGGCCCACGGCAACGCGGACCAGGCTGTCGCGGATACCCGCTGCCTCACGCTCCTGCGGCGACAAGCGGCCGTGGGAGGTGGTGGCAGGGTGCGCGATGGTGGTCTTGCTGTCACCCAGGTTGGTGGTGATCGAGATGACCCGCGTGGCATCGATGAAGCGCCAGGCGCCCTCTTTGCCGCCCTTGACCTCGAAGCTGACCACCGCACCAAAGCCGCTCATCTGGCGCTTGGCCAGTTCGTGCTGCGGGTGGCTAGGCAGGCCGGCGTAATGCACCTTCTCGATGCCGTCCTGCTGCTCCAGCCACTCAGCCAGGTGCTGAGCGCTCTCGCAGTGCGCACGCATGCGCAGCTTGAGCGTTTCCAGGCCCTTGGTGAAGATCCACGCATTGAACGGGCTGAGGGTCGGGCCTGCGGTGCGCAGGAAGCCCACCACTTCTTTCATCTGCTCACTGCGCCCAGCCACCACACCGCCCATGCAACGGCCTTGGCCATCGATGAACTTGGTTGCCGAGTGGAACACGATGTCGGCACCCAGCTTGAGCGGCTGCTGCAGTGCCGGGGTGCTGAAGCAGTTGTCCACCACCAACATGGCGCCACGCGCGTGGGCGACCTCGCTGAGGGCAGTGATATCGACCAGCTCGGCCAGCGGGTTGGACGGCGACTCGACGATCAGCAGCTTGGTATTGGCCTTGATGGCCTTTTCCCAACCCGACAGGTCGACCAGCGGCACATAGTCCACCTCGACGCCGAAGCGCTTGAAGTATTTCTCGAACAGGCTGATGGTCGAGCCAAATACGCTCTGCGACACCAGCACATGGTCACCGGCGCTGCACAGCGACATGACCACGGCGAGGATCGCCGCCATACCGGTGGACGTCGCCACTGCCTGCTCGGCGCCCTCCATGGCCGCCAGGCGTTCCTCGAAGGCACGCACAGTCGGGTTGGTGTAGCGCGAGTAGACGTTACCCGGCGTTTCGCCAGCAAAGCGTGCAGCCGCATCGGCGGCCGTACGGAAAACATAGCTGGAGGTCAGGAACAGCGCTTCGCTGTGCTCGGCCTCCGGTGTACGGTTTTGCCCGGCGCGCACCGCCAGGGTGTCGAAGCCGACACCCTCGAGGTCACTGTCCAGTCGTCCGGCATCCCATTGATCCGTCATGCCGTCGCTCCCTAATCAGTTGTTGTAGAGGTCGATGATCGCGCTGACCGCCTGGGTCTTCACCTTCGCCAGGTCGTTACGGGCCTGCTCGATACGATCAAGGTAGGCTGCGTCGATGTCGCCAGTGACGTATTCACCATTGAACACCGCGCAATCGAAATGCTCGATCTTGATCTTGCCGCCACCGACCGATTCGATCAGGTCCGGCAGGTCCTGGTAAATCAGCCAGTCGGCGCCGATCAACTCGGCCACCTGTTCGGTGGTGCGGTTGTGGGCGATCAGTTCGTGAGCGCTCGGCATGTCGATGCCGTAGACGTTGGGGTAGCGCACCGCAGGGGCTGCGGAGCAGAAGTAGACGTTCTTGGCGCCGGCTTCGCGGGCCATCTGGATGATCTGCTTGCAGGTGGTGCCGCGCACGATCGAGTCGTCCACCAGCATCACGTTCTTGCCGCGGAATTCCAGCTCGATGGCGTTGAGCTTCTGGCGTACCGATTTCTTGCGCGCGGCCTGGCCGGGCATGATGAAGGTACGGCCGATGTAGCGGTTCTTGACGAAGCCTTCGCGGAACTTGACGCCGAGGTGGTTGGCCAGCTCCAGCGCCGCAGTGCGGCTGGTGTCCGGGATTGGGATGACCACGTCGATGTTGTGCTCAGGGCGTTCACGCTGGATTTTCTCGGCCAGCTTTTCGCCCATGCGCAGGCGCGCCTTGTACACCGAGACGCCATCCATGATCGAGTCCGGACGGGCCAGGTAGACGTGTTCGAAGATGCACGGCTGCAGTTTCGGGTTTTGTGCACACTGCTTGGTGTACAGCTGGCCTTCTTCGGTGATGTACACCGCTTCGCCCGGCGCCAGGTCGCGGATCAGGGTGAAACCGAGCACGTCCAGGGCGACGCTTTCGGAGGCGATCATGTACTCCACACCTTCGTCGGTGTGACGCTGGCCGAACACCACCGGGCGAATACCGTTCGGGTCACGGAAACCGACGATGCCATAACCGGTGACCATGGCCACTACCGCATAACCACCCACGCAGCGGCTGTGCACGTGGGAAACCGCAGCGAACACGTCTTCTTCGGTCGGCTGCAGCTTGCCGCGTACGGCCAGCTCGTGGGCGAACACGTTCAGCAGCACTTCCGAGTCGGAATTGGTGTTGACGTGGCGCAGGTCGGACTCGTAGATCTCCTTGGCCAACTGCTCGACGTTGGTCAGGTTGCCGTTGTGCGCCAGGGTGATGCCGTACGGCGAGTTGACGTAGAACGGCTGGGCCTCGGCCGAAGTCGAGCTGCCCGCCGTTGGGTAGCGCACGTGGCCGATACCCATGTGGCCGACCAGGCGCTGCATGTGGCGCTGCTGGAAGACATCGCGCACCAGGCCATTATCCTTGCGCAGGAATAACCGGCCGTCATGGCTGGTCACGATACCGGCAGCGTCCTGGCCGCGGTGCTGGAGGACCGTAAGCGCGTCATACAGCGCCTGATTGACGTTCGACTTACCGACGATACCGACGATGCCACACATGCGACGCAACCCCTACTTTGACGAAACTTGAGTGAATAGCGCTCAGGGCTTTGCCGGCCCGAGCAACTGTTCCTTGAACGGGAGATCAGCCGGTGTGCTGATCACCCCACTGGACATCCACTGGCTGGTGAAACCCAGAATCAGGTTTTTCGACCAGTCAGCGACCAAGAGAAATTGTGGTATCAGGCGTGATTCCTGCCACCAGGTGTCTTGTTGAACCGGCCCCAGGCTAAGCAGCCCGATGGCCACTACCACCAGCAAGGCCCCGCGCGCGGCGCCGAAGGCCATGCCGAGGAAACGATCGGTACCCGACAGCCCGGTCACGCGGATCAGCTCGCCGACAAGGAAGTTGACCATGGCCCCCACCAGCAGGGTGGCGACGAAAAGAATGGCGCAGCCTGCGATGATGCGCATCGATGGCGTCTGGATGTAGCTTTCAAGATACACCGAGAGCGAGCCACCGAACATCCAGGCAACCGCACCGGCAATGATCCAGATGAGCAAGGACAAGGCTTCCTTGACGAAGCCGCGCTTGAGACTGATCAGTGTGGAGACGGCGATGATCGCGATGATCGCCCAATCAACCCAGGTAAATGCCACGGTGCTGCCTGCAGACGTTTGAGGCGGCGCATTTTACCAGAGCGGCGAGCTGGGGGTAAGCGGAATGTCGGGCCGATTAACAACTGCGCGATACCTGTAGGAGCGGCCTTGCGTCGCGAAAGGGCTGCGAAGCGGCCCCTGCGATTCTTATATCTAAGCCAGGAACCTGGGGCCGCTTCGCAGCCCTTTCGCGACACGAGGCCGCTCCTACAAAGAGGCAGCGCTATCAGCCGCGCTCGGGCTGGAAGCGCACCACAAAGCCTTTGAGGCTGTGCTTGCGGTTGATTGCATCACGTACGCGCTCGGCCTCGGCGCGCTCAATCAGTGGCCCGACGTACACCCGGTTCATACCACCCGCCGAGCGGATGTAGGCGTTGTAGCCCTGGCTTCGCAACGTCTGCTGCAGGCTTTCTGCCCCGGCACGATTGGACAGGCTGGCCAGCTGGATAGACCAACTGACCGGCAACCCATTCACGTCGATCTTCGACGGCGCTGCGGGCTTGGCGGCGGCAACGGCAGGCGCAGGCGTGGCGGCCGGTTTGGCTTCAACCTTGGGCGCTGGCGGCTTGGCAGCCTGGGCCTGCGTTTGCGTCTGCGGGGATGGCGTAATCGGCTGGCTAGGCGTGCTGGCTGGCGCGGTAGACTCGTCAACCACCACCGGTGGCTGCTGCGTCTCCTGCGCAAGCACCTGCGGCTCCGGCACGGCGACCGGCTCCACTTGCACCTCTGGCAGGCTCGGCATGGCCGGCGCCTGCGGGGCCTCGACACGCACCTGGCGCATCTCGTCCTCGCGGGTGAACAGCATCGGCAGGAAGATCACCGCCAGCGCCACCAGCACCAACGCACCCACCATGCGCTGTTTCATCCCTTTATCCAGCACTGCCATCTACTCAACCCTCCGGGGCCTGCCGCGCCAACCACTCCAGGGCCTGGGCGACACAGAAAAACGAACCGAACAGCAGGACCTGATCATCCGCCGTCGCCTGCGCGCATTGCCCTTCGAGGGCCGCGTCGACGCTGGCATAAGACTTCACCGCGGCGCCGAGGTTCGTCAAGGCGTCAGCCAGTTCTGCGGCCGGACGGCTGCGCGGCGTGTCCAGCGGTGCGACCGCCCAGTCGTCGACCAGTGCCTGCAAAGGCTCGACAACGCCCGGCAGGTCCTTGTCGGCCAGCAGGCCGAACACTGCCAGGCGGCGCCCCTTGACCGGACTTGCCGCCAGGCGCCGTGCCAGGTACGCCGCAGCATGCGGGTTATGCCCGACATCCAGCAACAGCTCCACACGCTTGCCCTGCCAGCGCACCTCACGGCGATCGAGGCGACCGGTGATACGGGTATCGAGCAGCGCCTGGCGCAGTTGACCGGCATCCCAGGGCAGGCCCATCAACAGGTAGGCCTGCAGGGCCAGGGTGGCGTTTTCCATGGGCAGGTCTAGCAGCGGCAGATCGCGCAACGCTACCAGGCCACCCTCCGCCGTTTTCCCACGCCAGTGCCAGCTGTCGCCTGTGCTTTCCAGGTCGAAGTCACGCCCACGCAAGAACAACGGCGCCGCCAGCTCATGGGCCTTGTCCAGCAAGGGCTGCGGCGGGTCAAGGTCGCCACACAGCGCCGGCTTGCCAGCACGGAAAATGCCGGCCTTCTCGAAGGCGACAAGCTCACGGGTATCACCCAGGTAATCGACATGGTCGACACCGATGCTGGTCACCAGCGCCAGGTCGGCATCCACCACGTTCACGGTGTCCAGACGGCCACCGAGCCCCACTTCGAGCACCACAGCATCCAGCTTGGACTGGTAGAACAACCAGAACGCCGCCAGGGTGCCCATCTCGAAATAGGTCAGGGAAATGTCGCCTCGCGCCGCCTCGACGGCGGCGAAGGCTTCGCACAGGCGCTCATCACTGGCCTCTTGGCCATTGATGAGCACCCGCTCGTTGTAACGCAACAGGTGTGGCGAGCTGTACACGCCCACCTTGAGCCCCTGGGCACGCAGCATCGCGGCGACGAAGGCGCAGGTGGAACCCTTGCCATTGGTGCCAGTGACGGTCACCACGCGCGGTGCCAGCTTGCCCAGCGCCAGGCGGGCAAGCACGTTCTGCGAACGCTCCAGCCCCATGTCGATGGCCGAAGGGTGCAACTGCTCGAGGTAGGCGAGCCATTCGCCCAGGGTTCGCTGTGTCATCACGCGACCGCAGCCGCCTCACGTGCCTGCTCCGGGGTTTCCTGGCCGGTCATCTGGGCCAGCAGACGGGCCAGGCGCGGGCGCAGTTCGCCACGGGAGATGATCAGGTCGATGGCGCCGTGCTCCAGCAGGAACTCGCTGCGCTGGAAGCCTTCTGGCAGCTTCTCGCGTACGGTCTGCTCGATCACGCGCGGGCCGGCAAAGCCGATCAGTGCCTTGGGCTCGCCGACGATGACGTCGCCCAGCATCGCCAGGCTGGCGGAAACGCCGCCGTAGACCGGGTCGGTCAGCACGGAGATGAACGGAATGCCTTCTTCACGCAGGCGCGCCAGCACAGCCGAAGTCTTGGCCATCTGCATCAGCGAGATCAGCGCTTCCTGCATGCGCGCGCCACCGGAGGCCGAGAAACAGACCATCGGGCAGCGGTTTTCAAGGGCGTAGTTGGCGGCGCGAACGAAACGCTCACCGACGATGGCACCCATGGAGCCGCCCATGAAGGAGAATTCGAACGCGCTGACCACGATCGGCATGCCCATCAGGGTACCGCTCATGGAGATCAGCGCGTCTTTTTCGCCGGTCTGCTTCTGCGCACCGGTGAGGCGGTCCTTGTACTTCTTGCCATCGCGGAATTTCAGGCGGTCGACCGGCTCCAGCTCGGCGCCCAGCTCAGCACGGCCTTCGGCGTCGAGGAAGATGTCGATACGCGCACGTGCGCCGATGCGCATGTGGTGGTTGCACTTAGGGCAGACATCGAGGGTCTTTTCCAGCTCCGGACGATACAGCACGGCCTCGCAAGCCGGGCACTTGTGCCACAGGCCTTCAGGCACCGAGCTCTTCTTCACCTCGGAACGCATGATCGAAGGGATCAGTTTGTCGACTAACCAGTTGCTCATGCTTTCTTTCTCCAGTATCGGCGGGCGGGGGCCGGCGTAACCGGCCTGCCCTGCCCTTGAGCTCAAAATCTTTTATGAAACGATGATGGCACGGCCGCCGGGGCTTCCGGCGCGCCACGCCACCGTTAATGTGTTGTTCGCCCACCGCATCGGCGGGCGCCCCGCAGGGGCTGCGATAGCTATGGACGATGGTGCGCCGCCAACCGTCACATCCACCGTCACGCCTGTTGCACCGCACGCATGAAGGCTTCTATCTTTGCCGCATCCTTGATGCCCTTGGCCTGCTCCACCCCGCCGCTGACATCCACCGCATAGGGCCTGACCTGGGCAATGGCCCGGCCGACATTCTGCGCGTCCAGGCCACCGGCCAGGATAATCGGCTTGCTCAGGCGCGCCGGTACCAGCGACCAGTCAAAGGCTTCCCCCGTGCCCCCAGGCACGCCGGGTACATAGGTGTCCAGCAAGATACCGCGGGCGCCAGCATAAAGCCGGCAGGCCGCTTCCAGGTCATCACCCGGGCGCACGCGCAGGGCCTTGATCCAGGGGCGATGGAAGCCTTCACAGTCTTGCGGGGTTTCATCGCCGTGGAACTGTAGCAGGTCCAAGGGAACCACTTCGAGGATCTCGTTCAGCTCGCAACGCGAGGCGTTGACGAACAACCCGACGGTAGTCACGAACGGCGGTA
Source organism: Pseudomonas sp. DCB_AW (assembly GCF_026240895.1). NCBI lineage: Bacteria > Pseudomonadati > Pseudomonadota > Gammaproteobacteria > Pseudomonadales > Pseudomonadaceae > Pseudomonas > Pseudomonas sp. DCB_AW. The sequence goes on along the minus strand of NZ_JAPFCE010000007.1, from coordinate 121,672 downwards.
GCTCGGCAATGATCGCGCGCGCCTGGCGCACGTCCACGGCACGCGGGCTCTTGGCGTAGAAGACGAAGCCGATGGCATCGGCCCCCGCCTCGGCGGCAGCCAGCGCGTCTTCGATGCGGGTAATCCCGCAGATCTTGCTGCGAACGTTGCTCATGGACTGCGAACCCTGCTGTTTCGGTGAAGGCCGGATGTTAGCAAAAGGCTTTTGGCCCGTCAGTCTGCCAATGCCTCGTAGCCGGTCAAAAAGTGTGGGCCGATGTAACGCTGGGGCAGTTGGAAGGCTTCGGGGTATTCCACTTGCACCAGGTACAAACCGTACGGGTGTGCCGTCACCCCACCCTCGCGGCGGTTGCGCCCTTCCAGTACTTCCCGCGCCCAGGTGGCGGGCCGCTCACCCGCGCCGATGGTCATCAACACACCGGCGATGTTGCGCACCATGTGGTGCAGGAACGCCGTGGCGCGCACGTCCAGCACGATCATCTGGCCATGGCGGGTGACGCGCAGGTGATGAATGTGCTTGATCGGCGACTTGGCCTGGCACTGGCTGGCGCGGAAGGCGCTGAAGTCGTGGGTACCGAGCAGGAATTCGGCGGCTTCGGCCATGCGTTCGACGTCCAGCGGGCGGTGGTTCCAGGTCACCTCCTCGGCCAGGTGCGCGGGGCGAATCGGGTCGTTGTAGATGACGTAGCGGTAACGCCGGGCGGTGGCCTTGAAGCGGGCATGGAAGTCCGCCGGCATCGGGCGCGACCAGACCACGCTGATGTCGTGGGGCAGGTTGAAATTGGTGCCCAGGGTCCAGGCGCGTTCATCGCGGATGGCGCGCGTGTCGAAGTGCACGATTTGCCCGCAACCGTGAACCCCGGCATCGGTGCGCCCGGCGCAGATCACGGAAATCGGCTCGTTCGCCACTTTCGACAACGCCTGCTCGAGGGCTTGCTGGACGCTGGGCACGCCGCTGGCCTGGCGCTGCCAGCCGCGGTAGCGCGAGCCCTTGTATTCCACGCCCAGGGCGATGCGGGAGTAGCCTTCAGCCGCGGATTCGGCGGCGGTGTCGATGATGTCCAAAAGCATGAAACCTGTGGTGATTACGCAATGGCGGGATTATAACGACAACGGCAGCCCTGTTGGGCTGCCGTTGGGGGTGGTTACATCTGTTTAGCCGCGAAGCCTCAGAACCGGGCTCAGACCAACCGAGACAACAGGTCCTCGGCTTCCTGACGCTGCGTCCCGTCGCCGTCCTTGACGACTTCATCGAGGATGTCACGGGCGCCCTGGTGGTCGCCCATGTCGATGTAGGCGCGCGCCAGGTCGAGTTTGGTGGCGACTTCATCACTGCCAGAGAAGAAGTCGAAGTCCAAGTCGTCCAGTGGCTCGGGCTCTGGCTGCTCAACGGCGTCTTCAGCGGTGAAGTGCGGTTCCAGCGAAGGCGACTCGAGGTTCTGGGACAGCTTGTCCAGCTCGGCGTTGACGTCATCCAGCTCCGAAGCAAAGCTCTTGGCAGCGGGCGAGTCATCCTCCAGCGACAGCGAAAGATCGAAGTCCGACGGCAGGTCCAGTTCGGTGATCGGGTCAAACTCTGGCACGTTGTCGAAGGCTGCCAGCTCGGCGGCAACGTCTACCGGCGCCTCTTCGGCGACAGCCGGGGCCACGGGCTCGCTGACGTCGAGGTCGAAGTCATCCAGATCGGCAACGGGCTGCGGCTCGGCCTGCGCCAGCATCGCTTCGAAATCAGCATCGGCATCGGCGGCAACGTCTGTTTCAGCGTCTGTTTCAGCGTCAGCTTGCAGCTCAGCCTCCACGGCAGCGGGCTGTTCCTCTACCTGCACTTCGTCCAATACAGGTTCATCCAGCACAACTTCGTCCAGCACTGGCTCGTCCAGCAGCGGCGCTGCCAACGGGTCTTCCTCGGGCAGGTCTTCACCCAGGCTCAGGTCGAAGTCGCTGTCCAGGTCCGACTCATCAAGCGACGGAACCTCGCTGATGGCCTCGGCCTCAGGCTCGACGATGTCGTCCAGCGCTTGCTCTGCGACAAAATCGGGCTCCGCCAGCACCTCTGGCTCGGCCTCGGGCACGATGTCTTCAACCACCGGCGCCTCAAGCTGATCCTGCAGCAGGCCCTGCACGTACTGCTCATCCATCTCGGCAGCCAACGCTGCCGCACCCAAACCGGCGGCGGCCAGCCCCAGCATGGCTGGGAAACGGCCTTTGAGTTCGTCGACCTGAGCAACATTCTGCTCAGTCGCTGGCAGCACACGCTCCTGCTCGACGAACGCACTGTGATCACCCTGACGGGCATACACTTCCATCAGTTTCAGGCGCAGTACGTCACGCTCAGGCTCAGCGGCAAGGGCCGTTTCTAGCAGCTCGGCGGCATGATTCAGGCGGCCGCTTTGCAGGCTTTGCTCGACTTCCGCCAACAGGGCGGCCGTCGTGTCTGGCTGCGGCGCTGGCTCGGCGAGCGCGACCGCGGGCTTTTCTGCAGCAGTGGCGGCAGCAGCAGACGCCGCGACCACCGCTGGCGACAGCGTTACGCTCGGCGCCGAAACCTCCAGGCCTTCAAAGCTGTCGGCATCGATATCCAGGCCCGCACCCTGCTCTTCCTCAGCCAAGGCCCGCGCCATGCGCAGGTGTTTCTCGGCTTCTTCCTGGGCCTTGCGCTTGCGCATCAACAGCACCAGCAGCAACAACAGCACGAGGAACGCAGACCCTGCAATCAGCCACAGCAGCAACGGGTTGCCGAGCACGCCGTCAGCGCGCGGCTGGGCGTCAGGCACACTGGCCGGCGCGGTATCGACGGCCGCCGGTGCAGGTTTTACGTCCGGCTCGGCATTAGCTGCCGGATTGGCCGGCGCAGGCTCGCCTGGCAGAGCAGCGGCGACTGGCGCCGGACCTGCTGCGCCCTGGGCTTCAAGCCGGGCCAACTGGTCGTTTTTCAGCGCGATCAGACGCTGCAGTTTGTCTAGTTGGCTCTGCAGGTCCGCCATGCGGCTCTTGAGCTCATCGTTGTCACGACGGCTGGTATCGAGGCTTTCCTGGGCCACGGCCAGTTTGTCGTTCAGCCCTTTGGCCGGCGCAGCGCCTGCCTGGTTGCCGGGGCTGACCAGGCGCAGGTTGTCACCCTGGGCAATGCGCTCTGGCGCGGCCTCGGCGGCACCGCGGCGGGTGGCGTCGAGCTGACGGGCACGCGGCCCCAGGCGCCGGCCTTCACGCCAGGCCGCATACTGCTCGGCCACGTCGCGAACCGCCTCACCCTGAGCAATGGCCTGGATTTGTTGCTGGTCGGGCAGGCGCAGTACCTGGCCCACCTTCAATTGGTTGATGTTGTTGCCAATGAAGGCGTCCGGGTTCAGCGCCTGGATCGCGATCATGGTCTGCTGAATCGAGCCGCCCTGGCTGTTGCGCGCAGCAATCTGCCACAAGGTGTCGCGGCGCTGGGTGGTGTAGTTGCTGGCGCCCGTCACTGCGGGTGCGACATTGCCTGGCGCAGGCTGTTTGCCCTGGGCCTTGGCCTGGTCGAGCAGGACGCTGTAGTCACGCAGCAGACGCCCCTGCGGCCACATCACCTGCACCAGAAACTTGACCACAGAGCCCGGCAGCGGCTGGCTGGAGGTGACGCGCAGCACGCTCTTGCCGTTGGGGTTGATCACCGGCGTGAATGTCAGGTCTTCGAGGTAAGTCGCAAAGGTTACCCCCGCCTTGCTGAACTCTTCCGGCGGCGCCAGGCTGGGCGCCACTTCGGCGGCAGTGAGGTCGCGCACGTCGAGCAATTCGATCTCGGCGTCCAGCGGCTGATTCTGTGCCGACTTGAGGGTCAGCTCCCCCAAGCCCAACGCATTGGCCATGCCCGACGACAGCGCCGAGGCAGCAGCCATGGCCAGGACCAGTTTGCGAATTCGAAGCATGACCTCTTCCCTTGTATGAATCGTCCCGAAACCTGCATGCAGAGCAGGACAAAAGTGCTCGCAGTATCTTTTACAGCCTGTGTTTAATCAACAATTGCGCCACTTGCACAGCGTTGAGCGCGGCGCCTTTGCGCAGGTTGTCGGTGGTCAGCCAGAGGTTGAGCTGCTGGTCGTCATCGACACCATGGCGTACACGTCCAACATAGACCACGTCTTGGCCCACTGCGTCACCTACCGGCGTCGGATAATCGTCGCGCGCGACCAGTTCGACGCTACCGGCACTCTCCAACGCAGCATTGACTGCCGCCAGGTCCACCGGTTTACGGCTTTGCACCGCCACACTGAAGCTATCGCCGAAAAACACCGGGACTTGAATGCAGGTCACGGAAATCTTCAGTTCGGGCTGCCCCAGCAGCTCGCGCAGCTCGCTGACCAGGCGCCGCTCAAGGCCAGCATGGCCTTGTTCGTCAACCGCACCCACCTGAGCCAGCAGGTTGAACGCCACCTGGCGGTCGAAGAAGCGCGGCTCCAACGGGCGGGCATTGAGCAGCTCGGCGGTTTGACGGGCCAATTCGTTGACCGCTTCGCGGCCTTGGGCAGAGACCGCCAGGTTGGCCATGACCTGCACCCGCTCGATGTCCAGCAGGCCTTTCAGCGGTGCCAGCGCGACAGCCAGGGCAACGGCTGCAGAGCCTGGGCTGGCCAGGCGCGCAGGCAGCTTCAGGTTGGCGATTCTGTCGGCATTGGCTTCCGGCACCACGGCAAGGGCGTCGTCAAGGCCGCCGGACAGGTCGATGACCGTGCAGCCCGCCTGCTGAGCCTTGTTGGCGAAACTGCGGCTGACGCCAGGGCTGGCAGCGAAGAAGGCCAGTTTGACCTGGGCGAAATCGAAACTGTCGACTTCACGCACCTTGATCTTCTTGCCTGCGAACATCACGCTGCTGCCCGCCGACTCCATACTGGCCAGCAGGTGCAGGGTCGCGACCGGAAATGCCAGCTCTTCGAGGATCTGTACGAGGGTTTCACCGACGCTACCGGTGGCGCCGACGACGGCGATGTCCAGGGGTTGGGTCATGGAGGGGATCCTTTTGCTGAAACGGCGGGGGGCGGCACTTTACTCGGATTATGGAACAACGAACACCCTCAATTCGCCAGCCCCTCTGCGTCCGACCGTCGAACATCAGGCCGGCCAGAATGACAGGCGCTACCTGACATTTTTGCCAGTTTCAGGATTTCTCGATCGCACCCAATCTTGCATGACGTCTATTCATCGAGGCACACGTTATGCGCCCATTCCTGATAACAACGCTGCTGTCATGTTTGGTCACTAGCGCCTGCGTACCTCAGGATTACGGCCCGACTAACTTCGCGGATGCGCCGAGAAATGATCTGCAGGGCGCTCTGGGGGGGCAGGTCGATTTTGCCCAAACGCATGTGGTAGCGGCGACCCGCAGAATCTTCGACCCGTTTCTGGTGCCGCACAAACCGGCCCTGGTGCTGTTCAGGCCCAACAAGCCCGTCACTGACGTGGAAATGACCATAACGCTGGATGGCCGCACCACCACCGTACGCATGGATCGCCCGGAAGCACTTCCAGGCACCGCGGTATATGACCAGAGGGACACCTTCTCTGGAAAAATCATTGAAGGCAGCTACCCGAAGTTCAGGGAAAACACGTTCAGCTATCAGATCCCCTGGAACCTATTCACCGCCGATGCACGCATCAGTTTTCAGCAAGCTGGCAACCCGAGCAATCAAGGCTCGCTACCCGCTGACAAATTCGTGTTCATGACCCCTGAAAGCGAGGGGCTGACGCTGATGAACATCAAGGGCTGCATCTTCAAGGATGAGTCGACGTGCAGGGATACCCTCGATCAGTTCGACGGTGAGTACAACCCCACTGCCGCGCGTATTGCAGCACGGGAAATGCTTTCCGAAGTGCCCACTCAACGCCTTCACCTAGGCACCGGCAAGGCCTACTGGCCCCGCATCATTGCCATGGGGCCCGATCAAAAGCCGCATGTTTACGACAAGACGAATGGCATGGAGTGGGCTGTGTTCGGCGACAAAACGTTACCGGCCAAAGTGGGCATGGGCAATTACTGGCGCGCGGCTTCGAACCTGGGCGACAAGAAAGCAGGATACCCTGTGGCCATTACGGGGCAATTGCTTGACACGCCAAACGGCATGCCTCCATTGCCGCCAGGCGTAGCCGCCAGCTGTGGAGGTAACAGCTGTAATTACCCTTACTTCCCCGATGGCTTCTGGCATGAAACAGGCCACGCCTTTGGCCTTCCTCACGATACACCCCCACGCTACGAAGACTGGTCGTATAGGGCGTATGACAATGTCTTTCTGCCACACACACATCCTGACCCACACCGCTACAATCTGCGGGTAGACTATCTGGGCTTGCACTACTTCGGCCAGGTTGTTGGATCACTCTCCGCCCCTCCTTGGGCTTCCGGTCCCGCTTCCGCGCCCTTGATTGACGAGTTCGAAAAGCTGGGCCTGAAATCGACAGAAGGCGCCAGTTGGAAACGCTATATTTCTCCCTATAACCACCAGCAGACGCTGCGTGTACAACAGCGCTTCGGACGGCTGCCGGACGGCGCAAAGTACGCTGATGTGTTTGACGACCACCGCCCGCCGGCCATTGGCGTCACTGCCGTTGCCGCCAAGGAAGGCAAAGGCCTTGCGGTGACTGCCCCCTCTCACGGTCTCCCTGACTCAGGCATTCAGCAACCTGCCCCCCTGCTGTCGTTGCTTTCGCCCGAATCAAATCAAGTCCCTATTGAAACTGCAGTGCCGGTACATACCTTGGTGGCGACCTTTTCAGACCCGTCTCACAACCGGGACGGCATCAACCAAATCTATCCGGCCATTTTGAGCAACTATGGGAATGTCTTCAGCCCTGCACAGTTAGCCGCCAGTGCTGCGACCCGCCCACAGCGCAGCGCGAGCTATTCCGTATTGATGACGACAACCTCGCAATGCCTCGCCTCGGATAACGACCTGCTGGTATTGAAAGCTTGCGATGACGAATCGGCTCAATTAACCATAGAAACCGTACCCCCTGATAACGCAGCGGAAGCGCCCTACGTGCCGATTGTCATCGTGCGTAACAGGGAGGGAAAATGCCTGGAATTCAATTTTCACTTTCGCAGTTGCGTCAACGCCGAACGACAAGTTCGCTGGCGCGGCCGCATAGACCTCACGAATCATTCTCGCCTGCTGAAGCTGCAAGAGAGCAACACAGGAAAATTCATTACCCCCACTGGCCCCCGCGACCTGGCCTTGCTCCCCAATAGCAGCGATAACGAATTGCAACATTTCATGCCAGGCGACGATCACAACCCGCACAGTTATCGGGTCGATATTCATTACGCCAGCGGCGCCGTCGAAACACACCCACTCTACGCCGGCCCCATCGCGAAAGACACATTGAAAACGGCCGTTTTCAATGTCAACTCCCAGCGTAAACCTGTCAAAGCGGTGCTCAGGGTGGATAACGCCGTCATTTACGAGCGACCGCTGGAAGATAACCGCCTTCCCCAGGTCATTAGCATGGGGGCTGAGCACGGCGAGCAGATAAACCAGGTCTGGGAGCCGCAATGGTTGTATTCAAAAGAACGAAACGCCTGCCTAGCGGCCACCGATCAAGGTTTGAAACTTGCGACCTGCAATGCGGATGCAATTTGGCGCCTCCCCCAAAAGAATGTGTTCCCCCAGCTGTTCGACACCTACGAGCCAGTCGACCTTTCGGGCCGTTGCATCAACACTCGGTTAGCAACTGGCGAATGCCATTTCCCTCGCAAAGATACCGCTTGGTGGACGCGCCAAGACCTGACCCAGACCCCTTCTGAAATCTATCTACAAGAACTGACTACCGGAACGTTCATCACCACCATCCAAGGTAACGATACCCCACTGCTTGCCCCGCTGACCTACAGCCCAGGCCAACGGTTCCAGAAACAGGCGCTACTGAAGTTCATGGTGACGCACAGAGGTCGATGCCTGATAACTTCGGGCGAAACAGTAGCAGTGTCGACCTGCGAGCCCAATCACCTGAACAGTTGGTACATGATCAGCACGGCCACCCTGCCGCTGCCAGATGGAAGTACCGAACTCACGCTCATGAACGGCGCTGGCCAATGCCTGAACGACGAGTTGAAGCTTCAGGGGTGCGCGCAACCGCGTGCGGACAGACTCACCTGGTTAACTCGAAAGGACCTGGCAGGGCAGCTCCACAGGATTCGCCTTCAGAACAAGAAGACTGGTCAATTCGTGGATGTAGGGCAGGATGGTTCGGTTTCGCTTAAGCCCTTGGCGGGTGACTCCCAGGTCTTTGTCTACACAATTGAACTGCAATGATTGCAGATCGCGCATGAGCCGCTCATGACCAACGCTGTGTGAAATAAAAAAGCCCTGCAAGGCCAACGCCTTGCAGGGCTTCGAACGATCAAACCCGGTTCAACGTTCCAGCAGGATCCGCAGCATGCGGCGCAGCGGCTCGGCAGCGCCCCACAGCAGCTGGTCGCCGACGGTGAACGCGCCCAGGTACTGGGAACCCATGTTCAGCTTGCGCAGGCGACCTACCGGAATGTTCAGGGTACCGGTGACATTGGTCGGGCTCAGCTCCTGCATGCTGATCTCGCGCTGGTTCGGCACCAGCTTCACCCACGGGTTGTGCTGGCTGATCATGCCTTCGATATCGGCCAGCGGCACGTCCTTGTTCAGCTTGATGGTCAGCGCCTGGCTGTGGCAGCGCATGGCGCCGATGCGCACGCAGATGCCATCGACCGGGATCGGGCTCTTGAAGCGGCCGAGGATCTTGTTGGTTTCAGCCTGGGCCTTCCACTCTTCGCGGCTCTGGCCGTTCGGCAGCTCCTTGTCGATCCACGGGATCAGGCTGCCAGCCAGCGGCACGCCGAAGTTCTCGGTCGGGTAGGCTTCGCTGCGCATGGCCTCGGCGACCTTGCGGTCGATGTCGAGAATGGCGCTGGCCGGGTTGGCCAGGTCATCGGCCACAGCCGCGTGGGTAGCGCCCATCTGCTTGATCAGCTCACGCATGTTTTGCGCGCCGGCACCGGAGGCCGCCTGATAGGTCATGGCGCTCATCCACTCGACCAGGCCAGCTTCGAACAGGCCGCCCAGGCCCATCAGCATCAGGCTGACGGTGCAGTTGCCGCCGATGTAGTTCTTGGTACCGGCGTCGAGCTGCTGGTCGATCACCTTGCGGTTGACTGGGTCGAGCACGATCACTGCATCGTCCTGCATACGCAGCGACGAGGCGGCATCGATCCAGTAACCCTGCCAGCCCGCTTCACGCAGCTTGGGGAAGACCTCGTTGGTGTAGTCGCCGCCCTGACAGGTCAGGATCACGTCGAGGGTCTTGAGTTCTTCAATCGAATAAGCGTCCTTGAGCGGAGCAATATCCTTGCCCACGTTCGGGCCCTGGCCACCGACATTGGAGGTGGTGAAGAACACCGGCTCGATAAGGTCGAAATCCTGCTCCTCCAGCATCCGCTGCATGAGCACGGAACCGACCATACCGCGCCAACCGATCAGACCTACACGTTTCATCGCAACTACACCTTTGCTAAAAGTGGGCCGCCACCGACCAAAAACGGTGGCGGGCCAGAGAGATTACAGATTCCGCAGCGCTGCGACTACTGCGTCGCCCATTTCCTGCGTGCCTACTTTGTCGCAGCCGGCCGACCAGATGTCACCGGTGCGCAGCCCTTGGTCCAGCACCAGGCTGACCGCCTGCTCGATGGCCTCGGCGGCAGCGTGCTGGTTGAAGCTGTAACGCAGCATCATCGACACCGACAAAATGGTCGCCAGCGGGTTGGCGATGCCCTGCCCGGCGATGTCCGGCGCCGAGCCGTGACACGGCTCGTACATGCCCTTGTTGTTGGCATCCAGCGACGCCGACGGCAGCATGCCGATGGAACCGGTCAGCATGGAAGCTTCATCCGACAGGATGTCACCGAACATGTTGTCGGTCACTACCACGTCGAACTGCTTGGGCGCGCGCACCAGCTGCATGGCGGCGTTGTCCACGTACATGTGGCTCAGCTCGACATCCGGGTAATCCTTGGCCACGTCTTCGACCACTTCGCGCCACAACTGGCTGGACGCCAGAACGTTGGCCTTGTCCACCGAACACAGCTTCTTGCCGCGCACACGGGCCATGTCGAAGCCGACGCGGGCAATACGGCGCACTTCGCTTTCGCTGTAGGGCAGCGTGTCATACGCCTGGCGCTCGCCGCCTTCGAGTTCACGCTGGCCACGTGGCGCGCCGAAATAAATGCCACCGGTCAGTTCGCGAACGATGAGGATATCCAGGCCCGAGACGATTTCCGGCTTGAGCGACGAGGCATCGGCCAGTTGCGGATAGAGGATGGCCGGGCGCAGGTTGGCGAACAGGCCCAGTTGCGAACGGATTTTCAGCAGGCCGCGCTCAGGGCGGATGTCACGCTCGATCTTGTCCCATTTCGGGCCACCCACAGCGCCCAGCAACACGGCATCGGCCTGGCGCGCACGTTCCAGGGTCTCGTCAGCCAGCGGTACGCCGTGCTTGTCGATGGCCGCGCCACCAATCACGTCGTGGGCCAGGCTGAAGCCGAGCTGGAACTTGTCGTTGGCCAGCTCCAGCACCTTGACCGCCTCGGCCATGATTTCCGGACCAATGCCATCACCTGGGAGAATCAGAATCTGCTTGCTCATGCTTTCCTCTATCCATTCAAGCGGTGTGGCCAGCTCGGCCACACCGAAAAAAACTCAGCGCTCAGCCCACAGTACCAGCACATCGGTGCTGAACGAGCCGTCGGCTTCGATCTGGTAATACTGCCGCACTTCCTCGCCCATGGCTTGCTGCAATTGGCGTATGGCCACACGCATGGGTTCGGGGGTACGCATACGCTCGACCCAGGTGCCAAACTCCAGGCGCAGCGGCTGCCGGGTGTGGCTGCGCACATACAGGCCGGCTTCGCTGACCTGGCGTTGCCATTCGGCGACGGAATAGTCGCGCACGTGGCTGGTGTCGCGCAGCACCTCGACGGTTTGCAGGTAGGTGTCGAGCAACGGGCTGCCCGGCGACATGACATCGATGAAGGCCGCCACACCGCCCGGTTTCAGCACGCGGCGCACTTCGCGCAGGGCCAGGCCCAGGTCGCTCCAGTGGTGTGCCGAGTAGCGGCTGAAAACGAAGTCGAACGAGGCGTCGGCGAACGGCAGGCGTTCGGCGGCGCCGCGCTGCGTGGTGATATTGCCCAGGCCACGGTCGGCGGCGGCGCTGGCAACCACGTCGAGCATGGACTGCGACAGGTCGTAAGCGACCACTTCGGCGACCAGGGGCGCAACGTGGAAACTGACATGCCCGGCACCGCAGCCCAGGTCCAGCACGCGGGCCTCGGCCTGGCCGGCCAGCGCGGCTTGCAGCAGGGCGAATTCGGTGCCCTGGGCGTGTACGGCGCTGCTGAGGTAGGCGTTGGCCTGCTCGCCGAACTGGCGTTGGACCACGTCGGTGTGGGTGGTGCTGGTCATGTATAAATCCTTTTGGTTTCTTATTGCCTTTACCGGCCCTTTCGCGGGTAAACCCGCTCCCACAGGTACTGCACAAGACGTTAGGGCAGAGGAGTTCCTGTGGGAGCGGGTTCACCCGCGAAGAGGTCGGCACAGCCAGAGCAAATGCCGGCTATATCAATCAGGCATCCCGAAACAGCCAAGGCTGGCTGGCGCGGTGCTTGCCTTCGAAGGCCTTGATCGAATCGCCGTCCTGCAAGGTCAGGCCGATGTCATCGAGGCCGTTGAGCAAGCAGTGCTTGCGGAACGCGTCGATCTCGAAGTGCAGCACCTTGCCATCAGGACGGGTCACAGCCTGGGCTTGCAGGTCGATGGTCAGCTGATAGCCAGGGTTGGCTTCGACCTGCTTGAACAGCTCGTCGACTTCCTCATCGCTGAGGATGATCGGCAGCAAGCCGTTCTTGAAGCTGTTGTTGAAGAAGATGTCGGCAAAGCTCGGTGCGATGACGCTGCGGAAGCCGTACTCGTCCAACGCCCATGGCGCGTGTTCGCGGCTCGAACCGCAACCGAAGTTTTCCCGCGCCAGCAACACGCTGGCGCCCTGGTAGCGCGCGTGGTTGAGCACGAACTCTTCGTTCAACGGGCGCTTGCTGTTGTCCTGGTAGGGCTGGCCCACGTCCAGGTAGCGCCACTCGTCGAACAGGTTGGGGCCGAAGCCGGTGCGCTTGATCGACTTGAGAAACTGCTTGGGGATGATCTGGTCGGTGTCGACGTTGGCACGGTCCAACGGCGCGACGAGGCCAGTGTGCTGGGTAAAGGCTTTCATGCTGCGCTCCCTTGGATCAACTCGCGGACATCGATGAAGTGGCCTGTCACCGCAGCGGCGGCGGCCATGGCCGGGCTGACCAGGTGGGTACGACCACCGGCACCCTGGCGGCCTTCAAAGTTGCGGTTGGACGTCGAGGCACAGTGCTCGCCGCTTTCCAGGCGGTCCGGGTTCATCGCCAGGCACATCGAGCAACCCGGCTCGCGCCACTCGAAGCCGGCTTCGAGGAAGATCTTGTCCAGGCCTTCACGCTCGGCTTGCGCCTTCACCAGGCCCGAGCCCGGGACGACAATGGCCTGCTTGACGGTAGCGGCCACTTTGCGGCCCTTGGCGATTTCGGCCGCGGCGCGCAAGTCTTCGATCCGCGAGTTGGTGCACGAGCCGATGAACACGCGGTCCAGCTGAATATCGGTGATCGCCTGGTTGGCGGTCAGGCCCATGTATTTCAAGGCACGCTCGATCGAGCCCCGCTTGACCAGGTCAGCTTCGGCAGCTGGGTCCGGTACGCGCTGATCAACGGCCAACACCATCTCGGGCGATGTGCCCCAGCTGACCTGTGGCTTGATTTGCGCGGCATCCAGTTCGACCACGGTGTCGAACACGGCGTCTTCATCGGAGACGAGGTCTTTCCACGACTCGACGGCTTGCTTCCATTGCTCGCCCTTCGGTGCATAGGGGCGGCCTTCGACATAGGCGACGGTGGTGGCATCGGTCGCCACCAGGCCCACGCGGGCACCGGCTTCGATCGACATGTTGCAGATGGTCATGCGGCCTTCCATGGACAAGCCACGGATAGCGCTGCCGGCGAATTCCATGGCGTGGCCGTTGCCACCCGCGGTGCCGATCTTGCCGATGACGGCGAGGACGATGTCCTTGGCAGTGACGCCTGCAGGCAATTCACCTTCGACGCGCACCAGCATGTTCTTCATCTTCTTGGCGACCAGGCACTGGGTGGCGAGCACATGCTCGACCTCGGAGGTGCCAATGCCGTGGGCCAAGGCACCGAAAGCGCCGTGAGTGGACGTGTGCGAGTCACCGCAGACCACGGTCATGCCCGGCAAGGTGGCACCTTGCTCCGGGCTGATGACGTGGACGATGCCCTGGCGCTCGTCATTCATCTTGAATTCGACGATGCCGTACTCGTCACAGTTCTCATCGAGGGTCTGCACCTGGAGGCGCGACACCTGGTCGACGATGGCGTCGATACCGCCCTTGCGCTCTGGCGTGGTCGGCACGTTGTGATCAGGGGTGGCGATGTTGGTATCGATGCGCCATGGCTTGCGGTTCGCCAGGCGCAGGCCTTCGAAGGCCTGGGGCGACGTCACTTCGTGGATGATGTGGCGGTCGATGTAGATCAAGGACGAGCCGTCATCACGGCGCTTGACCTCATGGGCTTCCCAGAGTTTGTCGTAGAGCGTTTTGCCAGCCATCAGACTGTTCCTCATCAGCGTCTTTCTATGCCAAAGACCCCTTGGCTTGTACGGACGATGCTATGGCGATAGATTGAATAACTCAAATTCATAATTTTTATGCTTTGCATAACCACCAGGAATCTGAAAGATGGATCTGGCCAACCTCAGCGCTTTTATCGCCATTGCCGAAACCGGCAGCTTCTCGGGAGCCGGCGAACGCCTGCACCTGACCCAGCCCGCCATCAGCAAACGCATCGCCGGGCTTGAGCAGCAACTGGATGTACGCCTGTTCGACCGCCTGGGGCGTGAAGTGACCTTGACCGAAGCCGGGCGGGCGTTGTTGCCACGGGCCTATCAGATTCTCAACGTGCTTGATGATACCCGACGTGCGCTGACCAATTTGACCGGGGAAGTGAGTGGTCGGTTGACCCTGGCCACCAGCCACCATATCGGCTTGCACCGCTTGCCCCCGCTTTTACGGGCCTTCACCCGGCAGTACCCTTCGGTGGCGTTGGATATTCAGTTCATGGACTCAGAAGCTGCCTACGACGAGATACTCCATGGCCGCGCTGAAATTGCCGTTATCACCCTGGCGCCAGAGCCCCACCACCTGATCAAGGCGATCCCGGTCTGGGACGACGCGCTGGACTTCGTGGCAGCCCCGGAACACCCGCTGGCCAACAACCACGCGGTTAGCCTGGCCGATGTGGCGCGCCACCCGGCGGTATTCCCGGGTGGCAATACCTTTACCCACCACATCGTCCAGCGCCTGTTCGAAAGCCAAGGCCTGACGCCGAACATCGCCATGAGCACCAACTACCTGGAAACCATCAAGATGATGGTTTCCATCGGCCTGGCCTGGAGCGTGCTGCCGCGCACCATGCTCGATGATCAGGTTGCACCCATCGCTTTACCCGGCATACAGCTGTCGCGCCAGCTAGGCTACATTCTGCACACGGAGCGAACGCTATCGAATGCGGCGAGGGCCTTCATGGCCCTGCTCGACAGCCATGCAGGGTCCGCCTGACCGGTCGTCAGTACGGCATTTCCAACTCAAGGACGCGTCAAACGCCAAAGGTCTGGTACCAATGCCCAAATCAGCAAACCGCTTTCCGCGCCTGCCGCGCATTCCTGCGGCCGACCCACAGGAATCCGAACAGGCCTGGCAAAACGCCCCGCAACTGCTCGCCGCGCTCAACGGCGCCCGCCTGGGGGCCTGGCTGTGGGACATCGAAACCGGCCGGGTCAGCTGGTCACGCGGTACCCAGGCGCTGTTCGGTTTCGACCCGCTACGCCCGCTGCCCAACGACATCGACTACCTTGACCTGCTGCCCGAAGAAGACCGCGCACGCACCCGCCAGCTGTTCCAGGCAGTGGTCAACGGCGAACCCGTGGAGCAAGCCATGCGCCACCGCATCCGCTGGCCGGATGGCAGCCTGCACTGGCTGGAGATCAACGGCAGCCTGACCCACGACCGCCACGGCCGACCGCAGATGATCGGGGTCATCCGTGAGATAACCCGCCAGCGCGAGCGCGAAACGGCGCTGATCAACTCGGAAAAACGCTTTGCCACGCTGTTCCACCTGAGCCCCAATGCCATCCTTCTGACCCGCCGCCACGACGGCATGATCTTCGAGGTCAACCAGCATTTCGAAGACATGTTCGGCTGGCCAGGCAACCAAGTGATCGGCAAGACCAGCCTGGAGCTGGGCCTGTGGGTGCACCCCGAGCAGCGCCCGCAACTGCTGGACGCTACCCGCGCCAGCGGTGGCCCACTGATCATGGAAGTGCAGTTCCGGGCCAGCAACGACAAGGTGCACGACGGCATCCTCTGCACCCAGGCCATCGAACTGGAGGGGGTGACGTTTTTGCTCAGCACCTTCGTCGACACTACCGAACGCAAGCGTGCCGAACAGGCCCTCAAGGACAGCCAGGAACGCCTCGACCTGGCCCTGGACTCAGCCCAGCTGGGCACCTGGGACTGGCACATCCCCAGCGGCATGCTCTATGGCTCGGCCCGTGCCGCGCAACTGCACGGGCTGGACCCGATCCCCTTCCACGAATCGTTCGATGCCTTTTTCGAGGGCGTACCGGAGGAAGAGCGCAATGTCATGCGCCAGGCCTACCGCAGCCTGCGCGAAGGGCCTGCGGGCAATTACCAGATCACTTACCGCGTGCAGCTGGAGAACGGCGCGTCACGCTATATCGAAAGCCGCGCACGGCTGTACCGGGACGACCAGGGCAACCCCTTGCGCATGGCCGGCACCCTGCTGGACATCACCGACCAGGTCGAGCGCGAGCAACGCCTCAGCGCCTCGGAAGAAAAATTCGCCAGCCTGTTCCAGGTCAGCCCTGACCCCATCTGCGTGACCCGCCAGGACACCGGCCAGTTCATCGAGATCAACCCGGCCTTTACCCAGACGTTCGGCTGGAGCGCCGACCAGGTGATCGGCCGCACCGCCGAGGAAATCGGCCTGTGGGCTGAGTCCATCGAACGTGCGCAACGCATCGAGCGGGTGATCCGCGAACAGGCCTTGAGCAACGTGGCGGTGGTGGTCAACCATCGCAACGGCGCGCCCTTGACCTGCGTGATATCCAGCTGCCTGATCAGCGTCGATAACCAACCCTGCAGCGTCACCACCCTGCGCGACATTACCCAGCAGCAACGGGCCGAGGCGGCGCTGAAATCCAGCGAAGAGAAGTTCGCCAAGGCCTTCCACTCAAGCCCTGATGCCATCACCATCACCGAGCGCTACAGCGGCCGCTACCTGGAAATCAACGACGGTTTCTGCCGGCTCACCGGCTACAGCGCGGCCGAAGTGGTCGGGCGCAGCGTGTATGAACTGGGCATCTGGGCCGATGACAAGCAGCGCAGCGCCCTGCTCGCCGAGCTCAAAGAGCGTGGCCGGGTGCACCATCGGGAGATGCTCGGGCGCAACAAGCGCGGCGATATCCTCACCGTCGAAGTGTCGGTGGAACCGATCACCCTCAACGAGACCGACTGCCTGCTGCTGACCGCCCGCGATGTCAGCCAACTGAAAAATGCCCAGGCGCAGATCCGCCACCTGGCGTACCACGACCCGCTGACCAACCTGCCCAACCGCGCCCTGCTGATGGACCGCCTGAGCCAGCAGATCGCCCTGCTCAAGCGCCACAACCTGCGTGGCGCGCTGCTGTTCCTTGACCTCGACCACTTCAAGCACATCAACGATTCCTTGGGCCACCCGGTAGGCGATACGGTACTGAAGATCATCACCGCGCGCCTGGAGGCCAGCGTGCGTCTGGAAGACACCGTGGCGCGGCTGGGGGGCGATGAATTCGTGGTGCTGCTCAGTGGCCTGGAAGGCAGCCGCGAACAGGTCGAAAGCAAAGTGCGCGAGCTGGCCGATACCCTGCGCGAACTGCTGGCCGAACCGATGTCGCTGGATGGCCAGCGCCTGCAGGTAACCCCCAGCATCGGCGTGGCGTTGATCCCCGACCACGGCACCACCCCCGCCGACCTGCTCAAGCGTGCCGATATCGCCCTGTACCGGGCCAAGGATTCCGGGCGCAATACCACCCAGTTGTTCCACACCACCATGCAAAAGGCTGCCAGCGAGCGCCTGCGCATGGAAAACGACCTGCGCCTGGCGCTCGCACGGGGTGAGCTGGCCTTGCACTTCCAGCCCCAGGTGGATGCCCGCGACAACCGTATCGTCGGTGCCGAAGTGCTGCTGCGCTGGCACCACCCGCAGCTCGGCCAGCAGCCACCGGCACAGTTCATTCAGGTATTGGAAGAAAGCGGCCTGATTCTGGAAGTAGGCAGCTGGATCCTCGACGAAGCCTGCGACGCCTGCGCGCGCATGCTTATGGACGGGTTGATCGACGCCGATGATTTTAGCCTGTGCGTAAACATCAGCCCGCGGCAGTTCCGCCAAAACGATTTCGTCGGGCGGGTGCTGCGCAGCCTGGACGACTACCGCTTGCCACGGCGGATGCTGAAGCTGGAAATCACCGAAGGCATCGTCATCCAGAACCTGGAAGACACCATCAGCAAGATGCGCGAGCTGAAGCGTTACGGGGTAAGTTTTGCCATGGACGACTTCGGCACGGGCTATTCGTCACTGACCTACCTCAAGCGCTTGCCGGTGGATGCACTGAAGATCGACCAGACGTTCGTGCGCGACGCACCGATAGACCCTAACGACGCCGAGATCGTCCGCGCCATCGTCGCCATGGCCCACAGCCTGGACCTGGCGGTAATTGCCGAAGGGGTGGAGCTGACCGAGCAACTGGAGTTTCTGGAGAAACTGGGCTGCCATTTGTATCAAGGGTACCTGCACAGCCGGCCGCTGCCGTTGCAGGAATTCCGGCAGATGCTGCTGGAAGCGCCTGCGGATTACTGACTGCCCGCACGCAAAAAAGGGCACCCGAAGGTGCCCTTTTTGTCACAGCCTTACACTCAGTTCAGCGCTGGCTTGTCGCCATTGATCGGGATGCGTTTGGCCTTGGCTTCTTCAGGCACGATGCGCAGCAGATCGATGCTGAGCAAACCATTGGCCAGGCCCGCAGCCTTGACCTCGATGTGGTCGGCCAGACGGAACGACAGCTTGAAGGCGCGCTGGGCGATGCCCTGATGCAGGTAGGTCACTTCAGCGGCGCTGTTGTCGCGCTTGCCACCGGAGACGGTCAGGACACCTTTTTCGACTTGCAGGTCGAGGTCCTGCTCCTGGAAACCGGCTGCGGCAACCACGATGCGGTAGTGGTCTTCGCCATGTTTTTCCACGTTGTAGGGCGGGTAGCTGCTACCGGCCTCGTTACGTGCCGCGGATTCGAACAGGTCGTTGAAACGGTCGAAACCAACGGAATGGCGGAACAGTGGAGCGAGAGAGAAAGCGGTGGTCATGGTCATAAACTCCTGAGATTCAGCAAGTAAGTCACTGCGCGACCCGAGTTCGGCATCGCGTACTCAAAAGATAAGGTCGGTGAAATGGCTTTCAAGAGGGACCACGAAAATTTTTTTGAGCGGGTTTGCGTTCCAACACAACCGGTGTAGGAGCAGCCTTGTGCTGCGAAGGGGCCAGTGCCCACAGCGAGAAATCACTGGGGTCACGGGCCTCTTCGCAGCACAAGGCTGCTCCTACCGTGAATCGGGCGATTCCTCGTGATCAGGCAACACACGCCTCGAATGCCTGCAGCTCAACCCCCAACAACCGGCTGATCCGCGCGCAATCATCTTCGCGACGCAATTCGGCAAACAGCACGACCGCCTCCGGGTAGCTGCGGGTCAGCATTGCCAGCCATTGCTTCATCCGCCCCGGCGCATAGCGCGGCGACAGCTTGGCCTGGGCCTGGCGCCAGAACTCGCGCAGCAGCGGCAGCAGGTCGTCCCAGCTCATCGGCTGGTAGTCGCGGCCCTCGCGAGCAGCGGCAATCTGTACGCCCAGGTCGGGCCGCGACACCAGCCCACGCCCCAACATGATGTGTTCGGCACCACTGACCTCACGGCAGCGGCGCCAGTCGTCCACGGTCCAGATTTCGCCATTGGCGAACACCGGCACCTTGACCACATCCTGCACCCGCGCCACCCACTCCCAGTGAGCGGGCGGCTTGTAGCCCTCGACCTTGGTGCGGGCGTGCACCACCAGATGCGCCGAACCGCCTTCGGCCAGGGCCGTGGCGCAGTCCAGCGCGCCATCGGGGCTGTCGAAGCCCAGGCGCATCTTCGCCGTCACCGGGATATGCGCCGGCACCGCACGGCGCACTTCGCGGACGATGGCGTGCAGCAGTTCTGGCTCTTTGAGCAGCACCGCGCCGCCGCGCGACTTGTTCACGGTCTTGGCTGGGCAACCGAAGTTCAGGTCGATTACCGGTGCGCCCAGCTCACAGGCCAGCGCTGCGTTCTCGGCCAGGCAGACCGGGTCGGAGCCCAGCAGTTGCACACGCATCGGCACCCCGGCCTCGGTCCGCGCGCCTTGGCGCAATTCAGGCGCCAGCTTGTCGAACGAGGATGGCGGCAGCAGGCGGTCGCACACGCGGATGAACTCGGTGACGCACCAATCGATGCCACCCACTCGGGTCAGGACGTCGCGCAGGATGTTGTCGACCAGCCCCTCCATGGGGGCCAGGGCAATTTGCATGTGTGGGTCTCGGCGGGAAAAGGCGGCAGTCTAACAAAAAACCACAGCCCTTCAGGCACCGATCAGCGCTTGGCCGTACCCCTCGATGAACGCTGCAGGCATGCGCTTGGGCTTGCCGCTGGACAATTCGATACAGGCGAAGGTGGTCTGCGCCCGCAACAGGGTCACGCCATCACGCGGGCGCTTGAGCTGGAAGCGGCGGGTCATGCGCAGGCGTTGATCCCAGTCGATGATCCAGGTCGCCAGTTGCAGTTCGTCGTCTTCGTAGCCGGCCGCCAGGTAGTCGATTTCGTGGCGCACCACCGCCATGGCCCTGTCCAGGCGGCGGTACTCGGCGAGGTCCAGGCCAAGGCGCTGAGAGTGGCGCCAGGCGCAGCGTTCGAGCCACGTGACATAGGTGGCATTGTTGGCGTGGCCGAGGCCGTCGATGTCCTCGCTGCCGACACGCAGGTCGATGATGAAGGGTGTTGCCAAGTCCCAGCTCATGCACGCTCCTAATAACAAAAACACAACTGAAAGCCAGTGTAACGGATGCTCAGGCCCTTTGCCGGGCCGGCGCGCTGGCCCGTGCAAGCAATTCGAGCACCGCCTCGCCCAGGCGCGGGTCGGCCAGCACTCGCTGGTGCCCGCCCTCCTCCAGTAGCAGCAAGCGGCTGTCGAACCAGGCCTTGTGGATGATATGGGCCTCATCGGCAGCCACCAGGCCATCGTCAGCCGCATGTACCACCAAGCCTGGCAGTTCCAGCTGGTAACCACTGACATCCAGGCGCGTGATCTGCATCCCCACATCCCGCTCCACCTGGCGTATGAATGCGGCCCGTGCGCGCGCCGGCAACCCCAGGCGATGCGCGAAGCCGCGCAACACGCCGAGCAACCGGGCGGGTGCAGCGATGCTCACTGCCGCCTCCGCGCGCAGCCCCATCTGCAACGCCAGCAACACACTGGCCCCACCCATGGAGTGGCCTATCACCGCGCGCAACGGCGGCAGCTCGGCAGCCGCTTCCAGCAGTGCGCGGGCGAACAACACCACGTGAGCTTGATGGCCTGGAGAGCGACCATGTGCCGGCCCCTCCAACGACACCACTGTATGCCCGGCCTGGACCAGGGCCTCGATCAACGCGGCAAACTGGGTGGGGCGCCCTTCCCAACCGTGCATCAGCAATACGGTCGGCCCCTTGCCCCAACGCAACGCCGACAGCCCGAAGCGCAGGGTGATACGCTCGGCCTTGGCCAGCAGCGGCAACTCCCACGCTTTTGGGGGCAATGTACGTGGGGTCATGAATGCGCGGCGCATCTTGCCGGCCACATGCTCAGGGGCCAGGTGGCCCAGGGTGCCATTGACGCCACGAATCCAGCTCAGGGTAGTCATCGCCTTGCTCCAGCAGTGTGGTTATTCAGATCACCGCCGACTTGGCGGCACGCAATACACGGTCAGAAAGTTCGCTCGTGCCCAAGGCGCGCGCCAGGGCCAGGCCACCGACCATCAGCGCCAGGTCGGCCAGTGCTTTGTCGATGTCTTCGGGGCGATCGACCATTTTCGCGGTCATCAGCTCGATGTGCTCGGCCAGCACCTCGCGGAACACCTCTGGCAGGCGCTGCATTTCGCCCAGGGCGTTGGGCAGCGGGCAGGCATGCACTTGCGCGTCGCGGTGCTTGCGCGAAAGGTAGAACGCCGTCACCAACGCCCGGCGCGCCTCGCCATCCAGGCTGGGGTCGACGTGCGCCAGCAAGTCCCGCCGTTCGCCCAATAACTGGCGAAAAGCCTCCAGCATGAGTTCGTCCTTGCTCTCGAAATGGGCATAGAACCCCCCTACCGTCAGGCCTGCAGCCCCCATGACCTGGCTGACGCTTGGTTCAGCCGGCCCGTGCTGGATCAAGGCGCTGCGCGCAGCTTCGAGAATCCGCTCGCGGGTTTTGCTCTTTTTGTCGTTCATGGCCACCTCGAATATGATGCTTGTAATATTATAAGCATCATATTTTTTGGCAAGCGAAATTAGCGATCACCTGTCGGTGCCCGAAAAAATGGGAAAGGGAGAAAAACAAAAGGCCCATTCAATAAGCGAATGAGCCTTTAAAGTCCCGCAAAACGCGGGTAAACATGGCGTCCCCTAGGGGACTCGAACCCCTGTTACCGCCGTGAAAGGGCGGTGTCCTAGGCCACTAGACGAAGGGGACGTAACCTTCGTGCCGGTTCGTTTTCACAAACCGCGGCAAAATTGGTGGAGCTAAGCGGGATCGAACCGCTGACCTCCTGCATGCCATGCAGGCGCTCTCCCAGCTGAGCTATAGCCCCGAAAACAAAAGGCTCATCCAATAGACGAATGAGCCTCTTTAAGCCCCGCAAAACGCGGGTAAAAGTGGCGTCCCCTAGGGGACTCGAACCCCTGTTACCGCCGTGAAAGGGCGGTGTCCTAGGCCACTAGACGAAGGGGACGTAACCTTCGTGCCGGTCCGTTTTCACGTACCGCGGCAAATTGGTGGAGCTAAGCGGGATCGAACCGCTGACCTCCTGCATGCCATGCAGGCGCTCTCCCAGCTGAGCTATAGCCCCAGATTTTTAGCCTCGCGGCCCAGCGACATCGTGAAACATCGCTTGTGTAAAACTGGCGTCCCCTAGGGGACTCGAACCCCTGTTACCGCCGTGAAAGGGCGGTGTCCTAGGCCACTAGACGAAGGGGACGAACCTTCTTACCTTCAAGACCCGGTTGCTGGACCAGGTCTTGCTTATCAGCCGTGGCTGCTAAGCGGAATTTGGTGGAGCTAAGCGGGATCGAACCGCTGACCTCCTGCATGCCATGCAGGCGCTCTCCCAGCTGAGCTATAGCCCCACTATGTCGCTCTGAGCAGAATCGCTGGCTGGGTGCCTGGCGTTTCGTTTCGCTCATCGCTGTGGACGGGGCGCATATTAAGATCGGATTGCACGGCTGTCAAACGAATTTTTGAAAATATTCAAAAGTTTTTTCACAGATAACAATCACTTACCGCCCTGCCCCTTGCAGGAGCAGCCTTGTGCTGCGAAGAGGCCGGTACACACTAGCTACATTGCTGGCGTCTGTACCGACGTCTTCGCAGCACAAGGCTGCGCCTACATCACTACGGGCTGCTGTGTCAGGCGATGTTCGCCAGCAGCTTTTCCCACTCTTTGTTTTCTTTTTTCGACACACCACCCAGCAAGTCCAGAGCCTGGCGCAAGCGGTAGCGGGTCAGGTCCGGGCCGAGGATTTCCATGGCATCGAGCACCGACACCGAGCTGGCCTGGCCAGTAATGGCGGCGAACATCAGCGGCATGGCGTCACGCAGTTTCAGCTCCAGCGATTCGACCACGGCCTGGATGCAACCGGTGATGCGGTCTTTTTCCCACTGGCGCAGGCTTTCGAGCTTCCACAGGATCAACTGGATGACCTGGCGCACCTGATCAGCCGACAGCTTCTTGCTCTCGAACAGCTTGGCATCGAGCTTCAGCGCGCCCTCGAAGAAGAAGCCACCCAGCGGCGCAACCTGGCTGAAGGTCTCGACCCGGCCTTGAACATGCGGGGCGATCTTCATCATGTAGTCGCTGTTGAACGCCCATTTCTGCAAGCGCGCGGCGAACTGTTCGACCGGCAGCTCGCGCAGCCACTGGCCATTGAGCCAGGACAGTTTTTCGATGTCGAAAATCGGCCCGCCCAGGGAGATGCGCGACAGGTCGAAGTGCTCGACCATTTCGGCCAGGGAGAACTTCTCGCGCTCGTCCGGCATCGACCAGCCCATGCGGCCGAGGTAGTTGAGCATCGCCTCGGGCATGAAGCCCATGCGCTCGTAGAAGGTGACCGAGGTCGGGTTCTTGCGCTTGGACAGCTTGGACTTGTCCGGGTTACGCAGCAGCGGCATGTAGCACAGCTTGGGCTGCTCCCAGCCGAAATACTCGTAAAGCTTGATCAGCTTGGGCGCCGACGGCAGCCACTCTTCACCCCGCAGGACGTGAGTGATGCCCATCAGGTGGTCGTCGACCACGTTGGCCAGGAAGTAGGTCGGCAGGCCGTCGTTCTTCATCAGCACCTGCATGTCCATGCGGTCCCATGGGATTTCGACGTCGCCGCGCAGCATGTCCGGCACCACGCAGATGCCTTCGCTCGGCACCTTCATGCGGATCACGTGGGGCTCGCCGGCGTCCAGGCGGCGCTGCACTTCTTCAGCGCTCAGCAACAGGGCACGGCCGTCGTAACGCGGGGTCTCGCCACGGGCCATTTGCTCGGCGCGCATCTGCTCCAGCTCTTCAGCGGTGCAGAAGCAGTAGAACGCATGGCCGGCATCGACGAGTTGCTTGGCGTATTTGGCGTAGATCTCGCCACGCTCGCTCTGCCGGTAAGGGCCGTGCGGGCCACCGACGTCCGGGCCTTCGTTCCACTCGATGCCAAGCCAGCGCAAGGCGTCGAAGATTTGCTGTTCCGACTCGCGGGTGGAGCGCAGCTGGTCGGTATCTTCGATGCGCAGGATGAACTCACCGCCGTGCTGCTTGGCAAAGCAGTAGTTGAACAGGGCGATGTAGGCGGTGCCGACATGGGGGTCGCCCGTGGGCGATGGCGCGATACGCGTGCGTACGGTGGTCATGGAAGGTCTCGAACGAAAGATGAAACAAAGGCGGGATGTTAGCAGGGAGCAGGCACCCGGCTCCAGCAATGGCGCGAACGACACTTGTCGAATTGCCGTCCGTCACTGTTAAATTTGTTTACATTTCTGGAACCATAGTCCTCATGCCTGCTCAACTCAAACGCCGCCTGCTGATCTTCTTTGTCGTGGTTGCGGCCATCGCCCTCGCCTTTCTGGCCCACTGGTACTTCAAAGGGCGCTTTTACGAAAGCACCGACAACGCTTACGTCCAGGGCGAAATCACCCGTATTTCCAGCCAACTTGGCGCCCGTATCGAAGATGTACGGGTGCAGGACAACCAGCACGTGGTGAAAGGCGAACTGCTGGTACGCCTGGAAGCCGCCGATTTTCAACTCGCCGTCGAGCGCGCCCGAGCCGCCCTGGCAACCCGTGAAGCGGAACACGTGCAAGCTGAAAGCCGCCTGACGCAACAAGGCAGCTTGATCGCTGCGGGCCAGGCCCAGGTCGCCGCCAACCAGGCCACGCTCAACCGCTCACGCCTGGACCTCAACCGCGCAGAAGCCCTGCGTAAGCCTGGCTTCGTGTCCGAGGAGCGGGTGACTACCCTTTCGGCAGAAAGCCATGTCGCCAGCTCCCAAGTCGACAAGGCCCGCGCTGACCTGCAAAGCCAGCGCCAGCAGGTCAATGCCCTGACTGCTGAGCTCAAACGCCTTGATGCGCAGATCGCCAATGCCCGTGCCGACCTTGCCCAGGCCGAATTGAACCTGACCCGCTGCGAGATCCGCGCCCCGATCAGCGGCACCATCGGCCAACGCAACGCACGCAACGGTCAGGTGGTACAGGCTGGCGCCTATCTGCTGTCAGTCGTGCCCG
The DNA here is from genome assembly GCF_026240895.1 of Pseudomonas sp. DCB_AW. Lineage (NCBI taxonomy): Bacteria > Pseudomonadati > Pseudomonadota > Gammaproteobacteria > Pseudomonadales > Pseudomonadaceae > Pseudomonas > Pseudomonas sp. DCB_AW. The sequence goes on along the minus strand of NZ_JAPFCE010000007.1, from coordinate 96,420 downwards.
ACGAAGACATCTGGGTGCAGGCCAACTTCAAGGAAACCCAGATTGGCCACATGCAACCAGGGCAGCGCGCCGAATTGCTGTTCGACAGCTACCCAGACACCCCCATCGAAGCCCGGGTCAACAGCCTGTTCGCAGCTTCCGGCGCCCAGTTCAGCCTGCTGCCACCGGACAACGCCACCGGTAACTTCACCAAGGTGGTGCAGCGCATCCCGGTGAAGCTGACCTTCAGCGCCGACAACCCGCTGCATGGCCGCATCCGCCCCGGCATGTCGGTCACCGCCACTGTCGATATCCGCACCGAGGATGAAGGCCGCAATGGCCGGTGATCAGTTGCTCCGACCCACTGCCGAGCCCACCCGGCGCGACTGGATTGCGGTGATGAGCGTGATGCTCGGCGCCTTCATGGCCGTGCTCGACATCCAGATCACCAACTCGTCGCTGAAGGACATCCAGGGCGCGCTTTCCGCGACCCTGGAAGAAGGCTCGTGGATCTCCACCTCCTACCTGGTGGCGGAAATCATCATGATCCCACTGACCGCCTGGCTGGTGCAGTTGCTGTCTGCCCGACGCCTGGCGGTGTGGGTTTCGGCCGGCTTTTTGCTGTCATCCCTGCTCTGCTCCATGGCCTGGAACCTGGAGAGCATGATCATGTTCCGTGCCCTGCAGGGCTTTACCGGTGGCGCGCTGATCCCCCTGGCCTTCACCCTGACCCTGATCAAGCTACCCGAGCACCACCGCGCCAAGGGCATGGCCATGTTCGCCATGACGGCCACCTTCGCGCCCTCGATCGGCCCGACCCTGGGTGGGTGGCTGACTGAGAACTGGGGCTGGGAGTACATTTTCTACATCAACATCCCGCCAGGCTTGGTGATGATCGCTGGGCTGCTGTACGGGCTGGAGAAAAAAGAGGCGCATTGGGAGCTGCTGAAGAGCACCGACTATGCCGGCATCGTCACGCTCGGCCTGGGGCTGGGCTGCCTGCAGGTCTTTCTCGAGGAAGGCCATCGCAAGGATTGGCTGGAATCGAACCTGATCGTCAGCCTGGGCACCGTCGCCCTGATCAGCCTGATTACCTTTGTCATCCTGCAGTTTTCCAAGCCGCACCCTTTGATCAACCTGCGCATCCTCGGCAACCGCAACTTTGGGCTGTCGAGTATTGCCAGCCTGGGCATGGGGGTCGGGCTGTATGGCTCAATCTATTTGTTGCCGCTGTACCTGGCGCAGATCCAGGGCTACAACGCCCTGCAGATCGGCGAGGTGATCATGTGGATGGGGGTACCGCAGCTGTTTCTGATTCCGCTGGTGCCCCAGCTGATGAAAGTGGTCTCGCCGAAAATACTGTGCGCATTAGGCTTCTGCCTGTTCGGGGCCGCCAGCTTTGGCTCGGGGGTGCTTAACCCGGACTTTGCGGGGCCGCAGTTCAACCACATCCAGATCATTCGGGCACTGGGGCAACCGATGATCATGGTGACCATTTCGTTGATTGCCACGGCCTATATCCAGCAACAAGATGCCGGGTCGGCATCGAGCCTGTTCAACATTCTGCGCAACCTGGGTGGGGCGATTGGCATTGCCTTGCTGGCCACCTTGCTGGATGCGCGGACCAAGGTGTACTTCGACTACCTGCGCGAATCGGTGGTGCCCAGCAACCCACAGGTGGCAGAGCGCTTGGCGCAACTGGCGGAGCGACTGGGCAGTGAGACAGCGGCGCTTGGCAAGCTGAGTGAGATCACCCATCAGCAGGCGCAGATCATGGCGTACAACGATGCCTTCCACTTTGTCGGCATCGGCTTGGCGGTGAGCATGGTGGCGGTGCTGTTGACGCGCAAGCTGCCGGAGGGGTTGAAAGCTGGGGAGGCTCATTGAGCTGATTTGTTTGTTGCCTGTGCCGGCCTCTTCGCGGGGCAAGCCCGCTCCCACAAATGCCCACTGACTTTGAGAGCTGCGTTCATCCTGAGACAAGCCCGCTCCCACAGATACCTCACTTTTCACAAGGGCAGTGAGGTACCTGTGGGAGCGGGCTTGCCCCGCGAAGAGGCCTAACCGGGAGCAAAGGATCAGCTGGTGATCAGCCGCTCCCGCAACTGGGTAATCTCGTCGCGCATTTGCGCTGCCGCCTCGAACTCCAGGTCCCGGGCGAACTGCATCATCTTCTCTTCCAGCTGCTTGATACGCTTGGTGATCTCGCCCGGCGTGCGCAGCTCGGCCTCGTAGCGGGCGCTCTCCTCCGCGGCCTTGGCCATACCCTTGCGCTTCTTGCTGCGCGAGCCAGGTACGGTAGCGCCTTCCATGATGTCGGTGATGTCCTTGACCACGCCCTTGGGCACGATACCGTTGGCCAGGTTGAAGGCAATCTGCTTCTCCCGGCGCCGCTCGGTCTCGTCGATGGCCCGCTGCATGGAGCCGGTCATCTGGTCGGCGTACAGGATGGCGCGACCATTGAGGTTACGCGCGGCCCGGCCAATGGTCTGGATCAGTGACCGCTCGGAACGCAGGAAGCCTTCCTTGTCGGCATCGAGAATCGCCACCAGCGACACCTCCGGCATGTCCAACCCCTCACGCAGCAGGTTGATGCCCACCAGCACATCGAAGGTGCCCAAGCGCAGGTCGCGGATGATTTCCACCCGTTCGACCGTGTCGATGTCCGAGTGCAGGTAACGCACCCGCACGTCGTGGTCGGCCAGGTAATCACTGAGGTCCTCGGCCATGCGCTTGGTCAGCGTGGTCGCCAGCACCCGCTCACCCGCATCGACACGCTTGCGGATCTCCGACAGCAGGTCGTCGACCTGGGTCAACGCCGGGCGTATCTCCACTTGCGGGTCGACCAGGCCGGTAGGCCGCACCACCTGCTCGACCACGCGGCCGGCATGTTCGGCCTCGTAGGGACCGGGGGTTGCGGAAACGAAAATGGTCTGCGGGCTGACCGACTCCCATTCATCGAAGCGCATGGGCCGGTTATCCAGCGCCGAAGGCAGGCGGAAGCCGTATTCCACCAAGGTTTCCTTGCGCGAGCGGTCGCCCTTGTACATGGCGCCAACCTGGGGGACGCTGACGTGCGACTCGTCGATCACCAGCAGCGCATCCGCGGGCAGGTAGTCGTAAAGGGTGGGTGGCGGCGCGCCGGAGGGGCGCCCGGACAGATAGCGCGAGTAGTTTTCGATACCGTTGCAGTAACCCAGCTCCAGGATCATCTCCAGGTCGAAGCGGGTGCGCTGCTCCAGCCGCTGCGCCTCCACCAGCTTGTTGCCCTTATGCAGGTATTCGAGCCGGTCCTTGAGCTCTTCCTTGATGCCTTCGACGGCGTCGAGCAGCGTCTCGCGCGGGGTCACGTAGTGGCTCTTGGGGTAGAACGTGAAGCGCGGCAGCTTGCGGAAGACCTCGCCCGTGAGCGGGTCGAAGGCAGCGATGTTCTCTACTTCGTCATCGAACAGCTCGATGCGGATGGCTTCAAGGTCGGATTCGGCCGGGAACACGTCGATCACGTCGCCGCGCACGCGGAAGGTGGCGCGGGCGAAATCCATCTCGTTGCGGGTGTACTGCAAGTCAGCCAGGCGGCGCAGCAAGGCGCGCTGGTCGAGTTTGTCGCCGCGGTCCACGTGCAGGACCATCTTCAGGTAGGTCTCGGGGCTGCCCAGGCCATAGATGCACGACACGGTGGTGACGATGATCGCGTCTCGCCGCTCCAGCAAGGCCTTGGTCGCCGACAGGCGCATCTGCTCGATGTGGTCGTTGATCGACGCATCTTTCTCGATGAAGGTATCGGACGACGGCACATAGGCTTCGGGCTGGTAGTAGTCGTAGTAGGAAACGAAATACTCGACCGCGTTGTTCGGGAAGAACGCCTTGAACTCGCCATACAGCTGCGCCGCCAGGGTCTTGTTCGGCGCCAGCACCAGGGTCGGGCGCTGCACCTGCTGGATGACGTTGGCGATGCTGAAGGTTTTGCCCGAGCCGGTCACGCCGAGCAGCGTCTGGTGCGAAAGCCCCGCCTCGATGCCTTCGACCATCTGGCGAATGGCTTCGGGCTGATCGCCGGCCGGCTGGAAACGGGTGACGAGCTGGAACTCGGACATGAGGGACCTCGCGGTGTCGCAGCAACTGTAAATTTAGCCAGTAGTCTATACCCAAATGCGCTCGCTCGGGGCCGGTTTCAAGCCCCAGGTGTGAACGCTTATTGCTGTGGACACGGCAATAAGACCAATGGTCAAAAAATATTTGCGTAAATGGCTGGAAAAGCTGCGCCAGAGTGTCGCAGTGACCGGTCGGTATCACTATACTGACTCCCCGTTTGTGCACCGCTTCAGTGCATTCGGCTGGAGCGTGTACGTCCTATCACTCTCCAATCAGAGCCAAGGTAACAATGAGCCTGTTTTCCGCTGTCGAGCTGGCACCCCGCGACCCTATTCTGGGCCTCAACGAAGCATTCAACGCCGATCCACGTACCGACAAGGTCAACCTGGGCGTGGGCGTCTACTGCAATGAGGAAGGCCGCATTCCGCTGCTGCGCGCCGTGATCGAAGCCGAGACCCAGCGTGCTGCCCAGCATGCCTCGCGCGGCTACTTGCCGATCGACGGTATCGCCACTTACGACCAGGCCGTGCAAAAACTGCTGTTCGGCGCCGAGTCGCCGCTGCTGGCCGCTGGCCGTGTCGTCACCGTGCAAGCCGTTGGCGGCACCGGTGCGCTGAAGATTGGCGCCGACTTCCTCAAGCGCCTGTCGCCCAATGCCGTGGTTGCCATCAGCGACCCAAGCTGGGAAAACCACCGCGCCCTGTTCGAGACCGCAGGCTTCCCGGTACAGAACTACCGCTATTACGACGCACCGAGCAACGACGTCAACCGCGCCGGCATGCTCGAAGACCTGAACAGCCTGCCGTCCGGCTCGATCGTCGTCCTGCACGCCTGCTGCCACAACCCGACCGGCGTCGACCTCACCCTGGACGACTGGAAAAACGTCCTGGAAGTGGTCAAGGCCAAAGGCCATGTGCCATTCCTCGACATGGCCTACCAGGGCTTTGGTGACGGCATCGCTGAAGACGCCTTCGCCGTGCGCCTGTTCGCCGAGTCGGGCCTGGACTTCTTTGTTTCCAGCTCGTTCTCCAAGTCGTTCTCGCTGTATGGCGAGCGCGTCGGTGCCCTGTCGATCGTGACCGGTTCCAAGGACGAAAGCACCCGCGTACTGTCCCAGGTCAAGCGCGTGATCCGCACCACCTACTCCAACCCGCCGACCCATGGCGCGACCATCGTCGCCACCGTGCTCAACAACGATGAGCTGCGTCAGATGTGGGAAGCGGAGCTGGGCGAAATGCGCCAGCGCATCCACGGCATGCGCAAGCAGATGGTCGAGCTGCTGGCCACCTACGGTGCCCAGCGCGACTTCAGCTTCGTCGGCCGCCAAGTGGGCATGTTCTCCTACTCCGGCCTGACCGTGGAGCAAGTAGCACGCCTGAAGAACGAGTTCGGCATCTACGCGCTGGACACTGGCCGCATCGCGGTTGCCGCACTGAATCAAAGCAACATCCACGTGGTCACCAAGGCTATCGTCGAAGTGCTGTAACTGCTTGATTCGGTTGTGATTTACCAGGGGGAAGCTTGACTTCCCTTTGGTGATCAGTAAGATATGCGCAGATTCCGCGATAGCTCAGTCGGTAGAGCAAATGACTGTTAATCATTGGGTCCCTGGTTCGAGTCCAGGTCGCGGAGCCAAACACTGAAAAGCCCCCGGGTGCGCAAGCAACCGGGGGCTTTTTCGTTGTATGGCTGGAATGTTGCGGCGCCTGGCAGACCGAGCGCCGCCAGCGCGGCGCTTCGCAGCACAAGGCTGCTCCTACATCGGCTCCGGGCCAGTTATTCCTGGAGACTTGGCGCATGCGGTCGCGCGCAAATGCCACAGGCGAGACTGGCCCGAAACGGATGTAGGAGCAGCCTTGTGCTGCGAAGCGCCGCGCGGGCGGCGCTCGGTCTTATTGACACCGCCATACTCAAGGCATGCGTATGCCAGCCACACAGGTCTCAGCCGGTACGCCCGATCGGATAGAACTCGCCTCGGCTCCATACCCCAAGCCACTCTTCACCGTCGATAATGCGCGGCACCGCCAGCTCGACCAGTTGGTAGAACACATTGCGATGAATAAGCGCCTCAAGGTTGCTGCGCATCAGCACGTAGGGAGATGGCTCTTGCGTGACAGGATCGAGCTCGACCCGCAATGGGTTATCCGGCCCCGCCTCGACCTGGTCGTCGACATTGCTGGTGAAGCGCAACACTTGCTGCTCGCCCTCGCCCTGCACCTCCAGAGTAACCGCGACAAAGGGCGCATCGTCGACACGGATGCCGACCTTCTCCACCGGGGTTATCAGGAAGTAGTCATCGCCGTCGCGGCGGATGATCGTGGAAAACAACCGCACCATCGGCTTGCGCCCGATCGGCGTGCCCAGGTAATACCAGGTACCGTCACGGGCGATGCGCATGTCGATGTCGCCGCAGAAGTCCGGGTTCCACAGGTGCACGGGCGGCAAACCCTTCGCCTTGGGGATTTGCGCCAGAAGGTCATTGGCCTTGCCGGAATCGCTCATCACGCTTGCCTCATTCGCTCATGCCCAGAAGGCTCCGAGCGTACTCGCGCATCGGCGCGGCAAGCAAATCTTCCGGCGTATTATCATGGAACGTCAACAAACCGCCACGGCTTTTGATGCGTGCGGTGTCGATCAAGTAGCGGGTATTGGTTTCGATCAGCATCATCTGCACCACCCCAGTGTCCCAGCCGAGGCGGTCGACAGCCTGCTCGTCATACCATTCGTCGCCGTTGCCGATGCGGTCATCGGTACGTGCGAAACGGGTGTACAGCACGTAGTCCGCGCCCACCGAGCGCGCCTGGGCGATAGCGTCCTCCAAGCCGAGTGGGCCTTGGGCGCGGCGTACCAGGGGGAAATACTCGACGAAGCTCTTGAAGGCCTGGTCGGCAACCACATTCTGGTGCGGTACTGGCCCTTTACCGGGCGGCACGAAGGCACCCTGACCAATGAAGATGAACGAGTCGGGCTGCAGGCGGATCGACAGGGTCCTGCGGGTATCGCTGTGATCGAGCAGACCGGCGTCGCTCATGTGGTAACGGACGCCTTCGCCCATATCGCTGACATTCATGCAGCCGCCCAACGCCATCAGCGCCAGCAGCAAGACCAGGCTACGCATCTTTCCTCCAGTGGCCGGCGACGAAAAACCGGCGAATAGCCGGCGGATGCAGCTTTTGCGCCAGACTCAGCCGCCAATCACCTTCATCACCGTAACACCCCCGGAAAACGCCACATCCTGCTTGTCTGCCAGGGCTTTGACCAGCAGCCGCTGCAAGGCAGGAAGCGCTTGATGACGCGGCTTTTCCAGCAGATCGCCGACAAAGTGGCGGTTGCTCGACGACAGGCAGCCATGCAGCCAACCCGTCGATGACAAACGTAGCCGTGAGCAACCGCGGCAAAACGGCACGCTCTCGTTGGCAATTACGCCAAAATGGCCTTTACCCGGGATCTGGTAACGCAGGGCCGTAGTATCCACCGGCACATCGACCTGCTCGAAGGCATGATTGGCACCAATCAGCCCGAGCAGCTGGTCGAGGCCCACGAACTGCTGCAAAAATGCGTTGCGATCACTGGCCAGGTGGCCCATGCGCATGAGCTCGATGAAGCGCAGCTCAAAACCCCGCTCGAGGCAGTAATCCAGCAGCGGCAACACCTGGTCGAGGTTTTGTCCACGCATCGGCACCATGTTCACTTTGATGCGCATGCCCTGCTCGCTGGCGCGCTGCATGCCTGCCAGCACACTGGCCAGGTCGCCACCGCGGGCGATGCGGCGAAACGCCAGCGGGTCGAGGGTATCGAGGGAAACATTCAAGCGGCGGATGCCGGCGGCATGAAGCGCTGGCAGCTTGCGCGCGAGCAACTGGCCATTGGTGGTCAGCGAGATATCGTCGAGGGGGAGTTTGGCAATGGCAGCCAGAAAGCCATCCAGCCGGGGGCTGACCAGCGGCTCGCCACCAGTAATGCGTAAACGCTCGATACCTGCGGCCTCGATGAGGTAAGCAACGCCCCGCGCCAGGGCTTGCGCCGACAGCTCGTCCTGCGCCGCCACTAGGCGTTTGCCATTGGGCACGCAGTAAGTGCACGCGTAGTTACAGGCAGCCGTCAGGCTGACACGCAGGTTGCGAAAACGCCTGCCTTGACGATCGACGATCATGGATGACTCCAGCATGGATGAAGCGGGGCCGGCAAAACCTGACTCATAAATCAGGTTTTTGCAAGCACCTTGTTCATGCTGGAGCCACCGGACCGGTCAGTGGGTGGGTTCCGGGTCGCGTTTGCGCTTGTTGCCCATGCGTACGCCGATGTCCATGAGGAACTGGAAGAAACCTTCCTGATCTTCAAGCACATTGCTCCAGAACGGCGAGTGGTACAGCGCCACGGCGCCATGTACCAAGGCCCAGGCCGCGCAGTAGTGGAAGTACGGCGGTACGTCTTCGAGCTTGCCTTCGCTGATACGGCCCTTGATCAACTGGGTGAGGCGATCGAAGTTGGAGGCGCGGATGCTATGCAACTGCTCGACCATCTCCGGCACCTGATTACCCTTGACCACCTTTTCTTCCAGGCGGTCGAACAGGCGATAGCGCTGCGGGTCGCGCATGCGGAACTCGAAGTAGGCGCGCGACAGGGCTTCCTTGTCACGGTCGACGTCGGCCGAATGCAACAGCTCGTTCAAATCACGCTCGTAGTCGAGCATCAGGCGCAGGTAGATCTCCGCCTTGGACTTGAAGTGCTTGTAGATCGTGCCTTTGCCGATACCTACCGCGTCAGCGATCATCTCGACGGTGACACTGTCTTCACCCTGTTCGAGAAACAGCTTGAGCGCGGTATCGAGGATTTCCTGTTCGCGACGGCGAAACTCACGGACCTTACGAGGTTCTTTCTGCATAGGAAGGACTGGATGACAATCGAAGCGGTTTATTATGCCTAACTTGCGGGAAATTGCACGGATCATCCAACCATGTCTATGTTTCACGATGAGTTCGACCATGCCCCCGGGCTGCGCTACCTGAACCACGCCGCCATCGCCCCCTGGCCACGGCGGGCTGCCGAGGCAGTGGCCCGCTTCGCCCGCGACAACGTTTGCCTAGGTGCCAGCGAGTACCCATCCTGGCTGGCCACCGAGCGACGCCTGCGCGCGCGGCTGGCGCGGCTTATTCATGCGCCCTCGCCTGGCGATATCGCCCTGGTGAAGAACACCTCCGAAGGGCTGTCGCTGGTCGCCTTTGGGCTGGACTGGGCAGCGGGCGACCAGGTGGTGATCAGCGACGAGGAGTTCCCTTCCAACCGCGTGGTGTGGGAGGCGTTGGCCGACCGTGGCGTGCAGGTGATTGAGGCCAACCTGGCCGGCCCAGACCCCGAAGCTACCTTGCTGACGGCCTGCGGCCCGCGCACCCGGTTATTGGCGGTCAGCGCGGTGCAGTTCGGCAGCGGCCTGCGCCTGGACCTGGCGCGCCTGGGTGAAGGTTGCCAGGCGCGTAATGTACTGTTCTGCATCGATGCCATTCAGCAGGTCGGCGCCCTGCCCTTCGACGTACAACGCTTTCAGTGTGATTTTGCCGTGGCCGATGGCCATAAATGGATGCTCGGCCCTGAGGGGCTGGGGATGTTCTATTGCCGCGCCGCGCTACGCCCGCAACTTGAACTCAATGCCTATGGCTGGCACATGCTGGAACACCTGGGCGACTTCGACCGACGCCAATGGCAGCCCGCACACAGCGCGCGGCGTTTCGAGTGTGGCAGCCCGAACATGCTCGGCGCCCATGCGCTGGAGGCAAGCCTGTCGCTCCTGGAGGAGGTCGGTATCGGCACGGTCGCGCAGCAATTGCAGCAGCGCGTGGCCCAGTTGTACGAAGGCTTGGCATCAGTGCCCGGTGTTGAACTGCACACCCCGGCTGACCCAGACCGACGAGCGGGCATCGTCACATTCAGTATCAAAGGGCAGGCCAGCGTGGACATCTACAAGGCCTTGATGGCCGAGCGCACAATTTGCGCTTTGCGCGGCGGCGGTGTGCGATTTTCACCGCATTTCTATACCAGTGAGCAGCTGATCGACGAAACTGTTCAGCAGGTGCGGCGCCTGGCCATGCACTGAGAGTGCAACGGAACGCGGGCGTATTCCAAATCTGTTTAAAAAACGACCAACAGCCACTGGCACTGCGCCAAACCTGACCAATACTTGAAGTGTTGGCGCGGCGCATCCCCCCCAAGTGGCGCGCCGATAAAGGTGCTCAGGGACCGCGTACCTTTGTTTTACTCCTAATGGTCTTAACCCGGATTCCCTCCCCCAGAACCCGGGTTTTTTTTTGCCTGTCGCGCTACCCGGCCACGCGAGCCAGCGGGAACAACCGCTTGAAGTTGGCGGTGGTCTGCTCCGCCAACTGCTCATAACTGGCCCCTCGCAACGAGGCGACATATTCGGCCACCTCACGCACATACTGCGGCAGGTTAGGCTTGCCCCGGTGCGGTATCGGTGCCAGGTATGGCGAATCGGTCTCCACCAGCAAGCGGTCGACAGGCACTTGGCGCGCCACCTCACGCAAGGCATCGGCATTGCGGAAGGTGACGATGCCCGACAACGAGATGTAGTAGCCCAGGTCCAGCGCCGCCTTGGCCATGTCCCAGTCTTCGGTGAAGCAGTGCAGCACACCGGCCTGGGGCAGGTTCGCCTCGCGCAGCAGCGCCAGGGTGTCGGCCCGTGCAGCACGGGTATGCACGATCACCGGCTTGCCGGTCTGGCGCGAGGCCTCCAGGTGCAGGCGAAACGATGCCTGCTGCAACTCGGCGGCTTCCGGCTCGTAGTGGTAGTCCAGGCCGGTTTCACCGATCGCTACCACATGCGGATGCGCCAACTCACGCAACAGCCACTCCAACGCCGGGGTTTCGCCCGGTGCCAGGTCGAGCGGGTGCACCCCCACCGAACAATCGACATCGGCGTACTGCTCACTCAGCGCTTTGACCGCACCAGCGTTCTCGGCGCTGACGCCAATGCACAGGAAGTGCCCCACCCCGCGCTCACGCGCGGCTTGCAGGGCGGCATCGAGGGAGCCCTGGTGGGCGCTCAGGTCAAGACGGTCAAGGTGGCAATGGGAATCTACGAGCATGGGATAACGGCACACATGAAAAAAGGGAAAGTCAGCGGGCGCCTGGCAACTGCTGCCAGTGCGCCAGCAGCGCTTCGAGCAACAGGGCGCGGTTCAAGTTAGCCTTGCCCAGCACCTTCTGGCGCTGCTCCAGGATCCACGCCTGCACCTGAAGCACGTTGGCCTGGCGGCTTTTTTGCGCCAGGTACTGCACAACCTTGCGCATATCGGCCAAGCCTAACCCTTCTTCGTCCTGGGTCAACTGATAGCGCAGGATCAGGTGCGACCAGTCGCAGAACCAGTCGAACAACAGCAACAACGGTACGCCATTCCAAGCCTCTGCCAACTGACTGGGCGATTGCTGCTGCTTGAGCAGTTTCTTCACCCCGTCGGTGACCAGTGCACGTTGCTCGCGCACGCCCTGCGCCTGCAAGCTCACCGCCATCAATGGCGAACCAGCGGCCAGGGTCAGCAACTCATCGCGCTCGGCTTCATCGCTGTCGGCCAGCGCATGGGCCAGCCAGGCTTGGCTCTGGGCCAGGCTGGGCTGCGGGCAGGCGACCTGCTGGCAGCGGCTCTTGATGGTTGGCAACAGGCGGCTGGGCTGGTGCGTGACCAACAGCAGAACGGTGTCGCCAGAGGGCTCTTCAAGGCTTTTGAGCAGGGCGTTGGACGCGTTGATGTTCATCGCCTCGACCGGCTCGATCAACACGACTTTGCGCCCACCCAACTGCGCAGTCTGCACCACGAAAGCCACCAACTCACGCACCTGGTCGACCTTGATCGGCTTGTCGGCCTCTTCGGGCTCCAGTACGTAGTTGTCCGGGTGGCTACCGGCCTTGAGCAGCAGGCAGGACTTGCAGCTACCACAGGCATCCAGGCCCTGCGGCTGCTGACACAGCAGGCGCGCCATCAGCCGCTCGGCCAGGGCCCGCTTGCCAATGCCCTGCGGCCCATGCAGCAGGTAGGCGTGGGCGTGCTGGCTGCGACCGGCCAGTTGCTGCCAGATGGCCTGCTGCCAGGGGTAGGCTTCAGCCACGGCAACGCTCCAGAATACCCGGTAGCAGCGCATCGATGGCGCGCTGCACGGCCTCCAGCGGTTGCGCGGCGTCCAGCAGGCTGTAGCGCTGCGGCTCACGATGGGCACGCTGCAGGTAGGCCTGGCGCACGGCCTCGAAGAACGCCTGGCCTTCCTGCTCGAAACGGTCCAGGCGGCCACGCGCTGCAGCGCGGGCGAGGCCGACTTCGACCGGCAGGTCGAATACGAGTGTCAGGTCAGGGCGCAGGTCGCCCTGGACGAATTGCTCCAAGGTGGCGATACGCTCGACGGATAACCCGCGACCACCACCCTGATAGGCGTAGGTGGCATCGGTAAACCGGTCACATAACACCACGGCGCCGCGGGCCAGCGCAGGACGGATCACCTGCGCCAGGTGCTGGGCGCGCGCGGCGAACACCAGCAACAGCTCGGTATCGGCCGCCATGGTTTCATCGCTGGGTGCCAGCAACAGTTCACGCACCTTCTCGGCCAGCGGCGTACCGCCCGGCTCGCGGGTCAGCAACACATCCAGACCTTGCTCGCGCAGGCGCGCCGCCAGGTATTCACGGTTGGTGCTTTTGCCCGCGCCTTCGGGGCCTTCCAGAGTAATAAACAAGCCGCTCACAGGCAGTCCTTAATGTTGTTCGTCAGGCGTCGGCGCAGTGGCCGGTGCATCGACGGGGGCAGGGTCGCTGGCCGGGGCGGCATCCTGCGCGGGCGCCTCAACGGGCTCAGGCTGCGCAGTCGGCTGGTCCGCTTTGGGCGTCTCGGGCTCCACGGCCTCCCCCGCTCCCGGCTGGGCCTGCGGAGCCGGGCTGGAGCGGTAATCCGCCCGCCGCTTGAGCTGGAACTCGCGCACCGCCGAGTTGTGATCGTCCAGGTCGTCGGAGAACACGTGGCTGCCATCGCCGCGAGCGACGAAATACAAGCTGGTGCCATCGGACGGATTGAGCGCAGCGTGAATCGCCTCACGGCCGACCATGGCGATAGGCGTCGGCGGCAGGCCGGTAATGGTGTAGGTGTTATAGGGCGTTGGCTCACGCAGGTCGGCACGGGTGATTCTGCCGTTGTAGCGCTCGCCCATGCCATAGATCACTGTCGGGTCGGTCTGCAGCATCATGCCCAGGCGCAAGCGCCGCACGAACACGCCGGCAATCTGCCCACGCTCTTGCGGGATGCCGGTTTCCTTCTCCACCAGCGAGGCCATGATCAGCGCCTGGTAGGGGTCGCGATAAGGCAGGTCGGTGGTGCGTTCCGACCACTCTTTGGCCAGCACTTCGTCCAGGCGCATGTAGGCTTGCTGCAACAATTCGATGTCGCTCATGCCACGCACGAAGCGATAGGTGTCCGGGAAGAAGCGGCCTTCAGGGAACACCCCGGTGTGGCCAAGCTTGTCCATGACCTCGGCGTCGGTCAGGCCGTCCAGCGTGTGCTTGAGCTTTTCGTGCTTGGCGATCGCCGAGCGTACCTGGCGGAAGGTCCAGCCTTCGACCAGGGTCAGGTTGTACTGCACGACATCGCCGCGGCGCCACGCATCGAACAACTGCTCGACCGTCATGCCCGGGGTCAGGCGGTACTCACCGGTGTGCAGGGGCGTACCGGCCATGTTGAAGCGCCAGTAAAGCCGCAGCCAGAAGGCGTCATCGAGCAACCCCTCGTTCTGCATGCGGTAGAACATGCGGTTGGGGTTGGTGCCATTGGGCACATCGAGCAGGCGCTCCTGCGTCACGTGCAAGGGCTGCTCCAGGACCGAGTTGACCTTCCAGGCCGACCAGCCGAATGCCAGGCCAGCCAGGATCAACCCCATTTCCAGCAGCAGCAGGAATTTGCGTCTCACGAATTCAGGTATCCAGTAACGTACGGGCAACGGCCTGCAGTTTACGGGTGAGTGGGCCTGGCGACCAGTTCAGCGCGGCAATTCCCCGTACGGGCCAGATCCCATAGACACTGTTGCAAACGAATACTTCATCCGCCTGCTGCAGTTCATCGAATGCCAGGTCACGAACCTGGACGGGAATGGCCAGCGCCTGGGCCTGCTGCAACAACGCGGCACGCATCACCCCAGCCACGCCGCATCGGCTGAGGTCTGCGGTCAGTAGCACGCCGTCACGCACCAGGAAAAGATTGCTGTACACCCCTTCGACCACCCTGCCCTGCCCATCTCGCATGAGGCCTTCGGCATGCTCGCTGTCCTGCCATTCGGCACGCGCCAGCACCTGCTCCAGGCGATTGAGGTGTTTGAGCCCGGCCAGCAGCGGTTGTTCCCCAAGCCGGGTCTGGCACGGGAACAAACGCACGCCACGCTCGGCATGCTCGACAGGATAGCTGGGCAGTGGGCTGCCCTGAAGGATGCGCCGTGGTGCGGCGCCGGCAACCGGGGCATAGCCGCGCTGGCTGTCGCCACGGGTCAGGATGAGTTTGGCGACGCCATCACCGAGCTGGCTGGCGTAACGCAGGAGCTCGTCTTCAACCAACGCCAGGTCGACGTCGATTGCCAGGCGCTGGCAACCCAGCGCCAAGCGTGCGAGGTGGCCCGCCAGCAAACTGGGCCGGCCACCGTGCACGGCGACGGTCTCGAACAGACCATCGCCGTATGCCAGGCCGCGGTTTTGCAGGTTGACTGCATCCGCCGGCTGGCCGTCGACCCAGCTGTGCATCAACCGGCGAACCGGCGGAACACCAGCGAGCCGTTGGTGCCACCAAAGCCGAACGAGTTGGACAGCACCACATCGATCGGCATGCTGCGCGCCTGGTGCGGCACGAAGTCCAGGTCACACCCTTCGTCCGGCTCGTCCAGGTTGATGGTCGGCGGCGCCATCTGGCTGTTGATCGCCAGCACGCTGAAGATCGCCTCCACCGCGCCAGCAGCACCCAGCAGGTGGCCAGTCATCGACTTGGTCGAGCTGACCGCGAGCTTGTAGGCATGCTCACCGAACACACGCTTGATCGCCGCCACTTCGGCGATATCGCCGGCCGGGGTCGAAGTGCCGTGGGCGTTGATGTAGCTGACCTCTTCAGGCTGGATACCCGCATCGCGCAGGGCATTGGCCATGCAACGGGCAGCGCCTTCGCCGGTATCGGGTGGCGAGGTCATGTGGTAAGCGTCGCCGCTCATGCCGAAACCGACCAGCTCAGCATAAATGGTCGCGCCTCGGGCCTTGGCGTGCTCGAGTTCTTCGAGCACCAGGGCACCGGCACCGTCAGACAGCACGAAACCATCACGGCCTTTGTCCCAAGGACGGCTGGCACGGCTTGGCTCATCGTTGCGGGTCGACAGCGCACGCGATGCGCCGAAGCCGCCCATGCCCAGGCCGCAGGCGGCCATTTCGGCACCACCGGCGATCATCACGTCGGCTTCGCCATAGGCAATGTTGCGCGCGGCCATGCCGATGCAGTGGGTGCCCGTGGTGCAGGCAGTGGCAATGGCGTAGTTCGGGCCCTGCAACCCCAGGTGGATCGACAGGAAACCGGAGATCATGTTGATGATCGAACCCGGCACGAAGAACGGCGAAATACGCCGCGGGCCCTGCTCGTGCAGGGTCCGGCTGGTTTCTTCGATGTTGGTCAGGCCACCAATGCCCGAACCCATGGCCACGCCAATGCGTTCACGGTTGCTGTCGTTGACCTCCAGGCCCGCATTACGCACGGCCTGGAACCCGGCCGCCAGGCCGTACTGGATGAACAGGTCAAGTTTGCGGGCCTCTTTGGCCGACAGGTACTGTTCGACCTCAAAGCCTTTCACCGAGCCGCCGAAACGGGTGGAGTAGGCAGACAGATCCGTATGCTCGATCGGACCGATGCCACTGCGGCCAGCCAGAATGCCCTGCCAGGTGCTCGGTACATCGGTACCCAGTGGCGACAGCATACCCATACCGGTGACCACGACGCGTCTACGCGACACAGTACTCTCCTTTTCTAATAACAGAGTCTCTTGGCATTGCATTCATGCGATGGAATGGAATGACAACAGGCTCTCGGTGCGCGGTGAACGATACCCTTGAGCTAAAGGCAGGGGGCTCGCAAAGAAAAAACCGCACGCCAGCAAAGGCAGTGCGGTTTTTCCCGACAAGAAGCGTCGACTACTGCGTCTTAGGCCTTGTGGCTGTTGACGTAGTCGATAGCGGCTTGAACGGTAGTGATCTTCTCGGCTTCTTCGTCAGGAATCTCGGTCTCGAATTCCTCTTCCAGAGCCATCACCAGCTCAACGGTGTCAAGCGAATCGGCACCCAGGTCATCGACGAAGGACTTCTCGTTGGTCACTTCCTCTTCCTTGACGCCCAGTTGCTCGGCGACGATTTTCTTGACGCGTTCTTCGATGGTGCTCATACCTAGTTTTCACTCCTAATGGACATATGTCAGGCAGCTGGCCGGTGACCAATTTTATAGAAAGACGTTCGCTTTTCAAGCTAAACGCACCTTCGGATTAGTCACCGCACCCGCTGCCTGGAATCTGGTTGCAGCTTTATAACGGATTTTAGGCTCGCAGTATGACTCTTTTTTTACGAAATCCGTCACATTGAGTTGCAGTTGTTACATGTACATCCCGCCGTTGACCGGCACAGTAGCGCCGGTTACATAGGCTGCGCCGTCGGAGGCCAGGAAGGAAACCACCTTGGCGATTTCCTCGGCCTGGCCCAGGCGGCCCAGCGGAATCTGGGTCTGCAGGGCTTCGCGCTGCGCTTCTGGCAGCTCGCGAGTCATGTCGGTGTCGATGAAGCCCGGGGTCACCGAGTTGACGGTGATACCACGCGAGCCCACTTCACGCGCCAGGGCGCGGCTGAAGCCTTCGAGGCCGGCCTTGGCCGCCGCGTAGTTGGCCTGACCGGCGTTGCCCATGGCACCGACAACCGAGCCGATGCTGATGATACGACCCCAACGCGCCTTGGTCATGCCGCGCAGCACGCCCTTGGACAGACGGTAGAGGCTGTTCAGGTTGGTGTCGATCACGTCGAACCACTCATCGTCCTTCATGCGCAGCATGAGGTTGTCGCGGGTGATGCCGGCGTTGTTGACCAGGATGGTCGGCGCACCAAACTCTGCGCTGATGGCACCCAGCACCGCTTCCACGGACTCGGCGCTGGTCACGTTCAGCTCCATGCCGGTGCCGGCGATGCCGTGCTCTTTGAGGGTGGCGGCAATGCGCTCGGCGCCGGAAGCCGACGTGGCGGTGCCGATCACGGTCGCGCCCTGGCGGCCCAGTTCGAGGGCAATGGCCTGGCCGATGCCACGGCTAGCGCCGGTGACCAGTGCAACTTTACCTTGCAGGCTCATGCAAGCTTCTCCAATTCAGGCCAGCGCCGCATGGGTGGCGGCGACGGCGTCAGGGGTATTGAGGTTGTAGGTGGTGACACCGTCGGCGCAACGCTTGTTGAGGCCGGCGAGGACCTTGCCCGGGCCGCACTCGACCAGGTTGACCGCGCCATTGGCGGCCAAGGTCTGCACGCACTCGACCCAGCGCACGGGCTGGTAAAGCTGTGCCAGCAGGTCATGCTTGAGTGCATCGAGGTCGGCGGCGATAGCGGCGGTGACGTTCTGCACCACCGGGATCTGCGGGGCCTTCCATTCGATGGCGTTGACCGATTCGGCAAAACGCTCGGCAGCCGGCTTCATCAAGGCGCAGTGCGACGGCACGCTGACCGCCAGCGGCAGGGCGCGCTTGGCACCGGCCTCTTTGCACAGCGCCATGGCACGGTCCACGGCAGCCTTGTTGCCCGCGATCACGACCTGGCCTGGCGAGTTGAAGTTCACCGCGCTGACCACTTCATCTTCGGCGGCCTTGGCACAAATATCGACCACCACGGCGTCGTCCAGGCCGAGAATCGCAGCCATGGCGCCGTGACCGGCAGGCACGGCCTCCTGCATCAGTTCGCCACGGCGCTTGACCAGCTTCACTGCATCTTTGAGCGAGAGGCTGCCAGCGGCAACCAAGGCGCTGTATTCACCCAAGCTGTGCCCGGAAACGAACGCCGGCTGCGCGCCGCCCTCTTCCAGCCACAGGCGCCACAGGGCGATCGAGGCAGTGAGGATGGCCGGCTGGGTCTTGTCGGTTTGGTTGAGTTGTTCTTCCGGGCCTTCCTGGACCAGCTTCCACAGGTCATAGCCCAGAGCCTCGGAGGCCTCCTTGAAGGTCTCAACGATCACCGGCTTTTCGGCGCCCAATTCCTTGAGCATGCCGAGCGACTGGGAACCTTGACCGGGAAAGACGAATGCGAGGGATGCAGACATTGAACAAGCCCTTATGATCTTGTCGTCGGATAGGGTGCGCCGGGCATCAGCCTGACGCGGAATCTGAAAACTTGGATGGAGACGCGGACCAAGCGGTCACATTTAAGCACTTCATCGGCGAATTGCCTAAGGCAACAGGTCTTCAAGGCGGCCATGCAGCCGCTGCGGCAGGTTTTCCTGAATCTCGATCAGCGCCCGCTGAATCGCACTCTGAAAGCCCTGCACCCCTGCCGAACCGTGACTCTTGATGACGATCCCCTGCAAACCCAGGAAACTCGCACCGTTGTGCCGCGCCGGTGCCAGGTCGGCCTGCAGGCGCTTGAGCAATGGCATGGCCAGCGCGCCGGCGGCGCGCGACAACACGCCACCCTTGAACAGCTTCTCGATGCGCGCAGCGATCATCGTCGCCAGGCCCTCGCTGGATTTGAGCAGGATGTTGCCGACAAAACCGTCACACACCACCACGTCAGCCTCGCCGCGATACAGGCCATCGCCTTCGACGAAGCCCACATAGTTAAGCCCACGGGCGTTCTGCAGCAAGGTGGCCGCCAGCTTGACCTGCTGGTTGCCTTTGATGTCCTCGGTGCCGATATTCAACAGCGCCACGCGCGGCCGATGCACACCCAGCGCCTGGGCGGCCACCGAGCCCATCACGGCGAACTGGAAGAGGTTCTCGGCACTGCAATCGACATTGGCGCCCAGGTCGAGCAACTGGCAGTACCCCGCCTGGGTCGGGATCGCCGCCACCATGGCTGGCCGATCGATACCCGGCAGGGTTTTGAGCACGAAACGCGACAACGCCATCAGCGCCCCGGTGTTGCCGGCACTCACGCAGGCCTGGGCCTTGCCGTCACGCACCAGTTCGAGCGCAATGCGCATCGACGAATCCGGTTTGCCACGCAACGCCTGGGATGGCCGCTCGTCCATGCCAATCACCTCGCTGGCCGCGACAATCTGCAGGCGCGCGCGATCCGCCGCCGCAAGGCCGCTGACAAGATCTTCAAGGAGGGAGGGTTGACCGACGAGGGTCAGGTGCAGCGAGGGAGTAGCCGAAAGGCAGGCAATGCTAGCCTGGACAATGCTGCGGGGACCGAAGTCCCCGCCCATTGCGTCGATCGCGATGATCTGAGCGGACAAGGATTACTCGTCAGCGCCCTTGTCGACCACTTTGCGACCACGGTATACGCCTTCTGGCGATACGTGGTGGCGCAGGTGAACTTCACCGGTGGTTTTCTCTACCGACAGCGCGTTTTCCGACAGAGCGTCGTGCGAACGGCGCATGTCACGGGCAGAGCGGGATTTTTTGTTCTGCTGAACAGCCATAATTGATTAACTCCTAAACGTTTGGGTCACGCTTTAACTGCGCCAAAACACTGAACGGGTTGGACCGCGATACCTCGTCCTTGCTCGAATCGGGCTCGTCTGCGCCCGCCGGCTGCTGGCATTCTTCCGGATGATGAGCAGGCACGATTGGCAAGGCGAGCAGAAGCTCCTCCTCGACCAGCGCCTGCAGATCCAATGGATCTTCGCCCAGTTCCAGCACGTCATAGCCTTTCGGCAACGACTGGGTATTCGCACCCTCCTTCACCACAGCGTAAGTACATTCGCTGTGGATCGGCAGGGTGACCAGCTCAAGACAACGCTGGCAAACCATCTTGACCTCGACGTCGAGCTCGCTGTGGATAACCACCACGTGCTGTTCATCTCGTTCAAAATTTAACTTCGCCTGCACCGTACCGACATTGTCGGAAAGCGGGTCGCAGAGTCTTTCCAAATCAGCGAGTTGCAGCGAACCGTTAAGGGTTACGCCACGATCGGCTAATTTGCGCGGGTCAACGTGAGGTGGAATCGGGTCATTCAACATAGGCGCAGCATTCTAGGGATGCCCCCCGCACCTGTCAAAGGAAATTAGGCGGCATGTTGCATGTTAGAATTGGTTCAACTGACCAGGAGTCTATCATGCTTCCCTTATTACTGGCTTCCAGCTCCCCTTATCGACGCGAACTGCTCGCCCGCCTGCGCCTGCCATTCACCTGCGCAAGCCCCGATATAGACGAGCAGCGACTGGGTGACGAGCCTGCCGTGGAGCTGGTACGGCGCCTGGCCAGGCAAAAGGCCGAAGCATTGGCGGGCAGCCACCCTGGGCACCTGATCATCGGCTCCGATCAGGTCGCTGTGCTGGGCGAACAGATCCTGGGCAAGCCACACACCTTCGCCCGCGCCTGCGAGCAACTGCTGGAGGCGAGTGGGCAGCAGGTGACCTTTCTGACCGGGCTGGCACTGCTGAACAGCGCCACGGGGCACTGCCAGGTCGATTGCGTGCCCTTTACCGTCACCATGCGTGAATTGGACCGCAAACGGGTCGAGCGCTATGTAACGGCAGAGCAGCCACTGGATTGCGCCGGGAGCTTCAAGGCGGAGGGACTGGGGGTGAGCCTGTTCCAAAGCACGCACGGGTGCGATGCGACCAGCCTGGTGGGGCTGCCGCTAATTCGGCTGGTGGATATGCTGATGAAGGAAGGGGTGGAGATACCTTAGGCTCAACCTTGTGGCGCCTGTGAGATCGAGCGCCGCGCGGGCGGCGCTTCGCAGCACAAGGCTGCTCCTACAGTTGTTTCGGGCCAATTATTCCTGGGGCATTTGCGCGCGACCCTTCTGGCACCCGCCTCAATATCGATTCATGCCATGCAGGAGCAGCCTTGCGCTGCGAAGCGCCGCGCGGGCGGCGCTCGATCAGGCACCAAAACAGCGAAGGCGAACCTTCAGCGCAACGACGGCCCCTGGAACCCCATATACATCGCCAGATGCTCCGCCACGCTGGCGCCCAGCCGCTTCGAGAAGCGATCAAACGGCGATTCCTCGACCGTGAAATCCACCAACTCCTTTTCGCCGACAATCTCCCGCGCGACATAGCTGGCACTGCCCAGGCCATCCACCAGCCCCAGCGCCTTGGCCTGCTCGCCGGTCCAGATCAGGCCACTGAACAGCTCCGGGTGCTCTTTGTCTTTCAGGCGGTCACCCCGCCCCTGCTTGACCATGGCGATGAACTGCTGGTGCGTGGTGTTCAGCACACCCTGCCAGAACGCCCGCTCTTCCGGCTTTTCTGGCGAGAACGGGTCCAGGAAGGCCTTGTGCTCGCCTGCAGTGTACGTGCGTCGTTCGACCCCAAGCTTCTCCATCGACCCGACAAACCCGTAACCCGCTGCCGTCACCCCGATGGAGCCGACCAGGCTAGCCTTGTCGGCATAGATCTCGTCCGCCGCACTGGCAATGTAGTAAGCACCGGAAGCGCCCAGGTCGGTAATTACCGCATACAGCTTGATGGCCGGGTATTCGGCACGCAGGCGACGAATCTCGTCATAGACATAACCCGCCTGCACCGGGCTGCCGCCTGGGCTGTTGATGCGCAGCACCACCGCCTTGGTCTTGGCGTCCTTGAACGCCTCACGCAGGCTCTTGACGAGGTTATCGGCACTGGCAGCCTCCTGGTCGGCGATCACGCCTCGCACTTCGATCAGCGCTGTATGGCTGGCACTGCGCGAAGCCGCCTTGTCCATGTCCATCAGCGGCGTGAACAGCACCAGCATGCCGAACAGGTAGACGAAGGTCAGCAGCTTGAAGAAGATCCCCCAGCGCCGTGCGCGACGCTGCTCCTGGACGCCCGCCAGCAGGGTCTTCTCCAACAGTTTCCAACTCTTGCGCTCTTCGCGCTCCTCGGGTTCGGACTCAGGGGCTTTCCATTCGTCTGCCATGCTTACCTGCCTTGGGCGTGAAATTACGCGGAACGGCCCAGCCACTCACGCAACTGGGAAAAATGATCGATGCACAGCTGCGGGCCGAATTCGGCCAATGCCTGCAACGACATTGCGCCATACCCGACAGCCACCGAATGCATGCCAGCATTGCTGGCCATCTGCAGGTCGAACGCCGAATCGCCAACCATCAGCGCACGTCCTGGTTCGACACCACAATGGCCGAGAATTTCCTCGAGCATCAGCGGGTGCGGCTTGCCACGGGTCTCGTCGGCAGCACGGGTGATGTCGAAGTACTGCTCCCAGCCATTGGCCTTGAGCACCCGATCCAGTCCGCGACGCGCCTTGCCGGTCGCCACCGCCAGGCGGTAACCCTCGGCACGGAAGGCATCCAGCGATTCGACCACGCCCTCGAACAACGGCGAGGGCTGCTGATCGAGCGCCATGTAGATGTCGGCATAATGCTGCCGGAAGCGCTCGAGCGCTGCCGGCGTCAGGTGCGGGTACAGGGTATGGATCGCCTCACCCAGGGCCAAGCCGATGATGCCCTTGACCGCCTCTTCGTGGCTTGGCGCCTCACCGGCACGCTCAGCGGCGGCATTCATGGCCTCGACGATGCGGCCAATGGAATCGGCCAGGGTGCCATCCCAGTCGAAAATCAGCAGTTCATACGGCTTTTTCATAGATCAGGACGCACTCAAACGCTCAACCGTCTTAGCCCACACCTCATCCACCGGCGCCTCGAGCTTGAGCTCACCGCCATCAGGCAGCGGCACAGTCAGGGCGTAGGCATGCAGGAACAAGCGCTTGCCGCCCAGCTCGCGGATTTCGCGGCTGAAGTCTTCATCGCCGTACTTGCTGTCGCCTGCGATCATGTGCCCGGCATGCAAGGTGTGCACACGAATCTGGTGAGTACGACCGGTGATCGGGCGCGCCTCGACAATGGTCGCGAACTCGCCAAAACGGCGCAGCACGCGGAACAGGGTCAGCGCTTCCTTGCCCTCGTCATTGACCTCGACCATACGCTCGCCAGAACGCAGGTTGCTCTTGAGCAACGGTGCGTTGACCTGCTTCTTGGCGGTCGGCCAATGGCCGCGCACCAAGGCCATGTAGCGCTTGTCGACACCGTCGCCACGCAACGCGGCATGCAGGTGGCGCAGCATGCTGCGCTTCTTGGCGATCATCAGCAGGCCGGACGTGTCGCGGTCCAGGCGGTGCACCAGTTCAAGCTCCTTGGCGTCCGGGCGCAGTTGGCGCAGCGCCTCGATCACACCGAAGCTCAGGCCACTGCCGCCATGCACGGCGATACCGGCCGGCTTGTTCATCACGATCAGCGCTTTGTCTTCATAGACAATCGCCGCTTCCAGGCGCTGCAACAGGCCTTGCGCCACCGGCGCAGGCGCATCACGCTCGGGCAAGCGGACGGGCGGCACCCGCACGATATCGCCAGCCTGAATCTTGTACTCAGGCTTGACCCGCCCCTTGTTGACCCGCACTTCACCCTTGCGCAGGATGCGGTAGACAAGCGTCTTGGGCACGCCCTTGAGGGCCGTGATGAGGAAATTGTCGATGCGTTGGCCGGCAAGCTCCGGCGCGACTTCGATCAGCTGAACGCCGGAAGTCGGAGGGGTATTGGTCGTCATCAAGGGATCATAACAATTTTTTATGGAATTGAAGCACTTAATCATTGCTGCTATAGTCGCGAACGCCGCCAAAAGCGGCAGGCCAGCGGCACCAGGCTCTTCGCCGGTCCCTGACCTTCGCAATTCTCCAGGACGCGAGGCCGTCCTACGGGGTTTTCGCCAGTTTACCGAATTGCCTGGAATCGCCACCAGCGCTGTGTAGAGAAGACCGAAAAAAAACGACAAGTGCGGTGTTTCACCTGCTTACCCGATTCTTTTCGCTGCACCTCTGCCCGCCTCGTCGCTTCCACGCAACGCACGGCGAATGCTTCGGAAATACCTGCCTTGGACATGAATGGCGCCAGCGCGGAACCCGCGCTGGCGAAAAATGCAACCCGTTGCGGATTCAGCGCGCGGCAGCACCCGAATTATCAGGGATACGTGCAGGGTGGAGATGCACAGCCCTCGGACCGTGTAGCACCGCGTCCGGCCACCGGCCCACTGACATGGGCGGCGAGCGGATAAGGTCCTGAAACAGATGCCTCCGGGCGTCCACGGCTGAAGGTTGATTCCTCCTCCTGACTGAGTGCACTTGGCCCGCTGGGTTGATTCGGATACCTATTCGAAAGCCACAAGGGCCTGGTAGGCACCGCAGCAAACAGGACGCGTCGTCGTGACAACGGCAGGCTGGGCAACCGGCTGGTGCCGAACGTCGCTCGACACGGGGGTGGCCCGCCACCCTTTGCGCACCTTGGCACCGACCATGAGACGTCGTGTGTGCCGAACGCCGTTTCCGGCAGCCCGGAAACCGACGGTACAACATGAAAAGAATGCTGATTAACGCAACTCAACCCGAAGAGTTGCGTGTAGCCCTGGTGGACGGCCAACGCCTCTACGACCTGGACATCGAGTCCGGCGCCCGTGAGCAGAAAAAGGCCAACATCTACAAAGGCAAGATCACCCGCATCGAACCTAGCCTCGAAGCCGCCTTCGTCGACTTCGGCTCCGAACGTCACGGCTTCCTGCCGCTGAAAGAAATCTCCCGCGAGTACTTCAAGAAGGCCCCCGAAGGCCGCGTCAACATCAAGGACGTCCTCAGCGAAGGCCAGGAAGTCATCGTCCAGGTCGAGAAGGAAGAGCGCGGCAACAAAGGCGCCGCCCTCACCACCTTCATCAGCCTGGCCGGCCGCTACCTGGTGCTGATGCCCAACAACCCACGCGCTGGCGGCATCTCCCGCCGCATCGAAGGCGAAGAGCGCAACGAGCTGCGCGAAGCCCTGAACGGCCTGACCGTGCCGGGCGACATGGGCCTGATCGTGCGCACTGCCGGCCTTGGCCGCAGCAGCGAAGAAATGCAATGGGACCTCGACTACCTGCTGCAGCTGTGGACCGCCATCAAGGAAGCCTCCCTTGACCGCGCCGCGCCATTCCTGATCTACCAGGAAAGCAACGTCATCATCCGCGCCATCCGCGACTACCTGCGCCAGGACATCGGCGAAGTGCTGATCGACAGCATGGACGCTCAGGAAGAAGCCCTGACCTTCATCCGCCAGGTGATGCCGCAGTACGCCAGCAAGGTCAAGCTGTACGAAGACAGCGTCCCGCTGTTCAACCGCTTCCAGATCGAAAGCCAGATCGAGACCGCCTTCCAGCGTGTTGTCGACCTGCCGTCCGGCGGTTCGATCGTGATCGACCCGACCGAGGCCCTGGTCTCCATCGACATCAACTCGGCGCGCGCCACCAAAGGCAGCGACATCGAGGAAACCGCCCTGCAGACCAACCTGGAAGCGGCCGAAGAAATCGCCCGCCAACTGCGTCTGCGTGATATCGGCGGCCTGATCGTCATCGACTTCATCGACATGACCCCGGCCAAGAACCAGCGCGCCGTCGAAGAGCGTGTGCGTGAGTGCCTTGAGGCCGACCGCGCCCGCGTTCAGGTTGGCCGCATCTCGCGCTTCGGCCTGCTGGAAATGTCCCGTCAGCGCCTGCGCCCATCGCTGGGCGAAAGCAGCGGAATCGTCTGCCCACGCTGCTCGGGTACCGGCATTATCCGTGACGTCGAATCGCTGTCGCTGGCCATCCTGCGCCTGATCGAGGAAGAAGCGCTGAAGGACCGCACTGCCGAAGTGCGCGCCCAGGTGCCGATCCCGGTCGCTGCGTTCCTGCTGAACGAGAAACGCAACTCGATCACCAAGATCGAACTGCGCACCCGCGCACGCATCATCATCCTGCCGAACGATCACCTGGAAACCCCGCACTTCGAAGTCCAGCGCCTGCGCGACGACAACCCTGAAGTGCTGAACAACCTGTCCAGCTACGAGATCGCTGCCACCGAAACCGAAGAAGCGCCGCAGCCGACCGCCACCCGTACCCTGGTTCGCCAGGAAGCCGCGGTGAAGACTGCCCCGGCCCGCGCCAACGCGCCGGTGCCGAGCACTGTCGAAGAGCCGCAGCAGCCTGCCGCACCGGTAGCCCCAGCGCCAAGCGCCCCAGAGCCAAGCCTGTTCAAAGGCCTGGTCAAGTCGCTGGTCAGCCTGTTCGCCGGCAAGGACGAACCGGTCGCCGCACCGGCCGTCACAGCCGAAAAACCAGCTGCTGAACGCACCCCACGCAACGAAGAGCGTCGCAACGGCCGCCAGCAGACCCGCAACCGTAACGGCCGTCGCGACGAAGAGCGCAAGCCACGCGAAGAGCGTGCCGAGCGCGCACCACGCGAAGAGCGTCAGCCTCGCGAAGAACGCGCACCACGTGAAGAACGTGCCCCGCGTGAAGAACGTGCACCGCGCGAAGAGCGCCAACCACGTCAGCCTCGCGAAGACCGTCGTGGCAACCGCGAAGAACGCCCGGTACGCGAACTGCGCGAGCCGCTGGAAGCCACGCCAGCACCCGCTGCCCGTGAAGAGCGCCAGCCACGCGAAGAGCGTGTAGCCCGTGAAGAGCGCGCCCCACGCGAAGAGCGTGCACCGCGTGAAGAACGTGCCCCTCGCGAAGAGCGCGCGCCACGTGAAGAACGTGCTCCGCGTGAAGAGCGTGCCCCGCGTGAAGAACGTGCCCCTCGCGAAGAACGCGCCCCACGTGAAGAGCGCGCCCCACGCCCACCGCGTGAAGAGCGCCAGCCACGTGCCAGCGAAGAAGCCACCGAGCAGGCTGCAGAGCTTGCCGAAGAGCAACTGCCGAACGAAGAGCTGCTGCAAGACGAGCAGGAAGGCGCCGATGGCGAGCGTCCGCGCCGCCGTTCCCGCGGCCAGCGTCGTCGCAGCAACCGTCGCGAGCGTCAGCGCAATGCCAACGGTGAGCTGATCGAAGGCAGCGAAGACGACGGCAGCGAAGAGCAGCCACAACAGCACCAGGCCAGCGAGCTGGGTGCCGAACTGGCTGCCGGCCTGGCTGTGACCGCGGCTGTTGCCAGTAGCAGCATCAGTGCCGATGCCGAAGCCCAAGCCAACCAGCAGGCCGAGCGCGCCACCGCTGAAGTCGCCGAAACCGACACCCGCGAAGTCGCCAAGCCCGCCGAGCAGGTCGAAGCCGTTGCACAGGCCGAGGAAGTCGCCATTGCTCCGGTGGTCGAACAACCTGTCAGCGAACCCGTAGTAGTGGAAGCGACTGCCGAACCTGTGGTTGAAGTTGCGCCACAGCCGGTCGTGGAAGAAGCCCCTGCGGCCGAACCTGCAGTGGTTGCCGAAGCCCCAGCGGAAGCTGCAGCGGTCGAAGCCGGTGAAATCGAAAAGGCCCCGGCCTTCATCGAGCAAGCACCGGTCATCGAAGCACCTGCTCCGCTTGCCGAAGCCCAGCCTGAAGTGGTCGTTGAGCCTGCTCCAGTTGCGGTAGAGCCTGCACCGGTCGAAGCACCTGCGGCGGTCGAAACCGCCACTGTGATGCTGGCAAACGGCCGCGCGCCTAACGACCCACGTGAAGTGCGTCGCCGCAAGCGTGAAGCCGAGGCTGCTGCCAAAGCTGCGCAAGAAGCTGCTGCATCGACGCAGGAAACTGCCCTGGAAACCGCTGATGAGCACAAACCTCATCACGGCTGATAGCCAAGGCTGAATGAAAAAGCCCCGCCAGTGCGAACTGGCGGGGCTTTTTCTTGCTTGCCTCTATTCAGGCCTCAACCCGAAACAGGTAGGAGCAGCCTTGTGCTGCGAAGAGGCCAGTGTAAACACCAAAGATCTGCGGTGATTTCACCGGCCTCTTCGCAGCGCAAGGCTGCTCCTACAGCACGCCTCAGTACAGGTTAGGCTCCATTTCCAGCTCAACCCCGAATCGCTCACGGATATCTGCCTGAATCCGCTGCGCCAGGTCATGCAGCTGTGCCCCGCTCGCCTGGCCATAATTGACCAGCACCAACGACTGCAACCGATGCACGCCGGCATCGCCATCGCGATAGCCCTTCCACCCCGCCTGTTCGATCAACCACCCTGCCGCCAGCTTCACCTGGCCATCGGCCTGGAGATAAGCCACGACACCCGGGAACTGCCCCCGGATACGCTCGACAAGCGCGGCAGACACCACTGGGTTCTTGAAAAAGCTCCCGGCATTGCCCAACTCGGCGGGGTCCGGCAACTTCTCGCGGCGAATGCTGCAGATGGCATCACTGATCGCCTGCGCACTCGGCTGCGCTACGCCCTGCTCCACCAAACGCTGGCGCACAGGGCCATAGTCCAGGTGGGCTTGCAGCGTATGGGTCAGCATGAAGCGCACGCGCAAGATCAGCCAGCGCCCAGGGTTACGCTTGAACAGGCTGTCGCGGTAGCCAAAGGCGCATTCTTCCAGCCCAAAGTCACGCAGCTCGCCGGTCTGGCGGTCCAGCGCGGTCAAGCCGGCGAACACGTTCTTGATCTCGACGCCATAGGCGCCCACGTTCTGCATGGGCGCAGCGCCCACCGTGCCCGGGATCAGGCTGAGGTTCTCCAGCCCGCAAAAACCTTGTGCCAGCGTCCACTGCACGAACGGGTGCCAGGGCTCGCCCGCCTCGGCTTCGACCACAACGTGCTCACCGTCATCGCTGAGCACGCGGCGACCACGGCTGGCCATGTGCAGCACCAACGCGTCGACATCACCGGTCAGCAGCAGGTTGCTGCCACCGCCAATGACCAGCACCGGCACGCCTCGGCGGTGCGCTTCGGCCAGCGCCTCACGCACCTCGTCGTCATCATGCACCTGGCTGAAATGCCGGGCCCTGACGTCAATGCCAAAGGTGTTGTAAGGCTTGAGCGAAACGTGCTCCTGCCACAGCGCTGTCATAACCGCCCCTTGATTTCCACGACCAACGCTTTGCACGCTTCCTCAATCAGGTCCAGGACCTGCTCGAAGCCCTCCGCGCCGCCGTAGTACGGGTCTGGCACTTCATCCAGCTTCGCCCCATAGCGGCGCAGGAACAGGTCGAGCTCGCCGGGCGCAGACTGCGGGCGCATGGCACGCAAATGGCTCAAGTTGCTTTCGTCCATGGCCAGGATCAGGTCGTACTCGGCAAAGTGGGCCACATTGACCTGCTGGGCGCGCTGCTGCGAAAGGTCGTAGCCCCGCGCCAGAGCGGCCTTGCAGGTGCGGCTGTCGGGCGCCTTGCCGACATGCCAGTCACCGGTACCGGCAGACGCCACGTGCACCTGCTCGGCAAGCCCCGCGGCCTGCAACTGATGGCGCAGTACGCCTTCGGCGGTAGGCGAGCGACAGATGTTGCCCAGGCAAACGAACAGGACGCGCATCAGGCCTCCAGCAAGCGCCGTACGCGCTCCAGGTCTTCAGGGGTATCGACACCCACCGCGGGTGCCTCGAGGGCGTCTTCGACATGAATGCGCACGCCATGCCACAAGGCACGCAATTGCTCCAAGGCTTCGGTTTGCTCGAGCCAGCACGGGCCCCAACTGACGAAGTCCTGAAGGAAGCCCACGCGGTAGGCATACATACCGATGTGGCGACGATAAGGCACGCCTTCCGGCAGTTGCTCGCGGTTGGCGGCGAAGGCATCACGCGCCCAGGGCAGCGGCGCACGGCTGAAGCTCAGGGCCAGGCCGTTCTTGTCGCAGACCACCTTGACCGCATTAGGGTTGAACACCACCTGTGGATCGTGGATCGGCTCGGCCAAGGTCGCGATACCGGCTTCCGGGTGGGCCGCCAGGTTGGCCGCCACCTGGTCGATGATCACCGGCGGAATCAGCGGCTCGTCGCCCTGCACGTTGACCACGATGGCGTCGGCGGGCAGCCCGAGGTGCGCTGCCACTTCGGCCAGGCGGTCGGTACCGGATTCGTGGTCGGCGCGAGTCAGCAGCACTTCGGCGCCAAATGCCTGGCAGGCCTCGACGATGCTCGCGTCATCCGTGGCGATGACCACACGGCTGGCCGCGCTCTTGCGCGCCTGTTCCCACACGTGCTGGACCATCGGCTTACCGGCGATCAGCGCCAGCGGCTTGCCCGGCAGGCGCGAAGAGCGCAGGCGGGCGGGGATCACTACCGTGTAGTCCAGGCTCATTTGTCCAGGCGCTCATCGTCGGTCAAGGTACGCGCTTCGCTTTCCAGCATCACCGGGATGCCGTCGCGAATCGGGTAAGCCAGGCCCGCGCCCTTGCTGATCAGCTCGGTCTTGTCGGCGCTGAGCTTAAGCGGGCCCTTGGTGATCGGGCAGGCCAGGATATCGAGCAGTTTGGTGTCCATGGAAGCTTCCTTGAGGCCAGGTGGCCGGAAATTGAAAAGGGGCTCAGGGCGTTGGATGCCCAGGCAGCAGGCGCTGCAACTGGCTGTCGAACCAGGCGCTGAAGGCAGGCGACGGCTGCGCCTCGACGGCCAGGTACCACCAGTCGTCAGCGGCGAAGGCACGGCATTTGACCGCATCTTTCTCGGTCATCACCAACGGCAACGGCGGCGTGAACGACAGGCGCTCGGCGCTGAACTGCGCGTGGTCGGCGAACGGGTGCGGCACCGGCTGCCAGTTTAGCCCTTGCAGGGTATTGAAGAAACGTTGCGGGTTACCGATGCCCGCCACCGCGTGCAGGCGCTGGCCAGGCGGGAACAGATTCACGCCACGCCGCTCACCGCTGCGCACATTGACTAGTGCCGAGGGCTGCAAGCTGAAGGCAAAGCCCGCGGGTGAGTCGGCGCGAGCACCGTTGAACAGCACTGCGTCGGCTTCTTGCAGGCGCTCGCCCGGCTCGCGCAGCGGCCCGGCGGGCAGGCAGCGGCCATTGCCCAGGCCGCGGGCGGCGTCGATCAGCACCAGCTCCAGGTCTCGCGCCAGGCGGTAGTGCTGCATGCCGTCATCGCACAGGACCAGGTCAAGCGGCTCACTGGCCAGCAGCGCCTGCACCGCACGCGAGCGGTCGGGGTCGATCATCAACGGTACGCCCGTGCGCTGGACGATCAACAGCGGCTCGTCACCAGCCTGGTCGGCAGCCTGGTCGGCCTCAACGCGCCAAGGCAGGTGAGCAGGCTTGGCGCCATAACCGCGGCTGACCACACCGACCTTGAGCCCCTGCCGGCGGCAATGCTCGATCAGCCAGAGGATCATCGGCGTCTTGCCAGTGCCACCCACGGTAATGTTGCCCACCACGATCACCGGCACCGGCGCGCGGTAGCTGGCACTTTCGCCACTGAGAAACCGCGCACGCTTGCGCGTCACCACACGTCGGTACAGGGCTTCAAGCGGGCGCAGCAGCGCCAGGGCCGGGTGCCCGGCGTACCAGGCGGCGAGCAAACGGTCGGCAAAGGCCATCAAGGCGTCCCCTGGGCTGCCTCGACGGTGGTCATGCGCAACTGGCTGAAACCGAGCTTGCCGGCCGCATCCATCGCGGTCACCACGGCCTGGTGCGGTGTCTTGCCGTCGGCGCTGATCGCCAGCGGTAACGTGTGATCGCCGCCCGACTCACGCTCGATGGCCTCGCTCAAGGTGGCCAGGTCGCTTTTGGGCAGCAGGTTGTTGTTGACCGAATACACGCCCTCGGCGCTGATGGTGACTTCCACCAGCTTGCGCTCATCGGCCGGCGGCTGCTCGGCGCTGGCGGCCTCGGGCAGTTCGACGCGCAGTTGCGTCTCGCGGGTGAAGGTGGTGGTGACCACGAAGAACAGCAACAGGACGAACACCACGTCGATCAGCGACGCCAGGTTGATGTCGACGTTTTCCCGCTGGCGGTTGCGCCGAAACTTCACGCCTTGCCTCCGGCCACTTCGACTTCACGGTCGCCCTGGATCACTTCCACCAGTTTGATCGCCTCTTGTTCCATGCCAACCACCAGCTCATCGATGCGGCGCAGCAGGAAACGGTGGAAGAACACCGCCGGGATACCGATCATCAAGCCTGCTGCGGTGGTGACCAAGGCCTTGGAAATACCCCCGGCCAATACGGCAGCGTTGGCAGTCATCTGCGAGCCCATGAAGGCGCTGAAAATGTCGATCATGCCCAGCACGGTGCCCAGCAGGCCCAGCAACGGGGCCATCGCGGCAATGGTGCCAAGGGTGCTGATGTAGCGCTCCAGCTCGTGGATGACGCGCGATGCGGCCTCCTCGATGCACTCTTTCATGATTTCGCGGCCATGGCGCGAGTTGGCAAGGCCTGCGGCAAGGATTTCGCCCAGCGGCGAATCGGCGCGCAGGGCCTTGAGCTTGTCACTGGTGAGTTGCTTGTCCTTGATCCACATCCAAACCTGGCCTAGCAGGTGTGGCGGGGTCACGCGACTGGCGCGCAGGGTCCACAGGCGCTCGACGACGATAGCCATGGCAACGATGGAACTCAGAATGATCGGCAGCATCATCCAACCACCGGACTTGACCAATTCCCACACAGTAAACGCCCCTTCGGAAAAAGGCCGCCACTCTACCATAGGACCGCCGGGGGCTCATCTGCCGAAGGTCAGGGAATTGGCCGGACCCAGTTGCCACCTTGGGGGCAGTCCAGATACAGCACCAAACCTGAAAGGAGTGCTGCACCTGTGGGAGCGGGCTTGCCCGCGAAAGGGCCCGATCAGCCACTGCCCGCTTCACGCCAGAAGCGCCGCTGCCCCCGCACACCCTCAACATCACCCTGCCCCCCCAGCACCAAGCGCAACGCGCCCTCCACCGCTGTATCATGAATCGCCAGCCCATGCCGCCGATAGCGCTCGAGCACCTGGGCATGCGGATGCCCAAAACCATTGTTGCGCCCCCGCGAAATCAGCACCCCACGTGGCGCCGTGGCGCGGATGAATGCCTCGGTGGACGAGCTGCGACTGCCATGGTGCGGGGCCTGCAGCCAATCGATGCGGGGTGTTTCAGTGGATGCCAGCCAGGCCCGTTCGGCAGCGGCTTCCAAATCGCCAGCCAACAGCAAGCGCTCCCCTTGCGCCTCGACCAGCAGCACGCATGAGCGGTCGTTGCTGCTCTGCCCTTCAGCCCAATGCCACAGGGAGAAACGCACGCCATCCCACTCCCATTCCTCACCCGTGACACACGGCTGCAGCCCAAGGCCCTCCAGCCCCTCGCCACCGAGCACCCGCTTGACCGGGATGCCCTGCGCAATGGCCAGCGCGCCCCCGGCATGGTCGGCATGGGCGTGGCTGATCAGCATCGCATCCAAGTGGCTTACGCCCAGCTTGCGCAGGGTCGGCAGCACCACCCGCTCCCCCGCGTCGTACTCCCCTTTTGCTGGCCCCGCATCGTAGAGCAAGCTGTGATGGCGGGTACGCAGCAGCACCGCGAGCCCCTGGCCGACGTCCAACTGCCAGACTTCTACCTGCCCCAAGGGCACCGACTCGCGCGGCACCCATAACGCCAACAGCATAAGCCCGCCCAACCCCCGCAAGGGCACGCCACGGGGTAGCAGCACCAGCAACGCACCCAGGCACACCACTGACCAGGCCCACAGCGGCAAGGCCGGCGGCACCCACGCTGGGCGCCAGCTCGCGGCCAGGGCCAGGACCCTGAACAGCACCTCCAGCAAGCCCCCGGCCAGCCACAGCAACGCTTCGCCGACACCCGCCACAGGCAACAGCAGCGTGCCCAGCAAAGCCAACGGCAACACCGCAAGGCTGACCCACGGCACCGCCAGCAAGTTGGCCAGGGGCGCACTCAGGCTCACTGGCAAGCCAGTGGCCAGCAGCACCGGCAGCAAGCCGATGGCGATCACCCACTGCGCACGCGTCCAGGCCTGCCAGGGCCGCCAGCCGCCCAAGCGGGCACTGAAGCAGTAGATCAAGGTCGCCACGGCGGCAAACGACAGCCAGAACCCCGGCAACAGCGCCGCCAAGGGTTCGAACAACAGCACCGCGACCAGCGCCAGCAGCAATGGCAGCATCGCGCCAAGGTGACGAAAGCGCAGACGCCAAAGCAACACTACCGCCAGCATCAGGCAGGCCCGCTGCACCGGCACACCGCCACCGGCAAGCCAGCCGTAGGCCAGCGCTGCGGTCATCGCCAGGCCGCAGGCCGAGGGCAGCCAGGGCAGCCGCGCGGGCCACAGGCCCCAGCGTGCCAACCCGGCAACCAGGCCATAGAGCAAACCCGCCACCAGGCCGATGTGCTGCCCGGAAATCACCAGCAGGTGCACCGTGCCTGTGGCCTGCAGCGTCTGCCAGTCCTCGCGGGGCAGGCCCGCACCGTCGCCCAGCACCAAGGCCACCAACGCCGCTTGCCGGCCATTGGCCTCGACCGCCAACAACCGTTGCCGCAGTTGGTCTCGCCAGCTGCCCGCTACAGCGCTCAATACCTGCCCGGCCTTGACCGTGCCAGTAGCCCCCACTCGCCGAGCCAGCAACTGTGCCTCTCGATCAGGCCCATGGGGGTTGAGCAGCCCAGCAGGCCGCTGCAGGGTCACTGCCAAGCGCCACTGTTCGCCCGCACGCACAGCCGGCCCGTTGAACCAGCTCAGTTGCAAGCGCCGCGGCAGTTCGCCACGCCGTGAGTGGGGCTGTTCCAGTTCGAAGCGCACGCCATGCGCGGTACGGCTCGGCAGGCCGACAACCTTGCCCTCCAGCCACAACGTGCGGCCATCCAGTTCAGGCGCGAGTCGATCATCCAGCGCTCGCTGGGCCGACCCGCACGCCCAGCACAAGCCCAACAGAAAACAGCCCACTGGCCAAAACCGCGTGAACAGGCTGGCAACACCACCGACAAACAGCAGAAGTAGCCATCCGACCGATGGCAATACGGGGAGAAAGCCCAGGCAGAGCAGCCCGAGCGCGAGCGCAAACATCCCTGTGCGCATGAGGTAGAGCTCCGCTGCGAAATGACCTTCTCAGGCATAGCGCAAATGCCGGCAAAGCTTGCTCAACAATTGTCACAAACTCTAAACGAGGCCGTTAAGGAATCAAGGCATACTGCC
Organism: Pseudomonas sp. DCB_AW; assembly: GCF_026240895.1. Lineage (NCBI taxonomy): Bacteria > Pseudomonadati > Pseudomonadota > Gammaproteobacteria > Pseudomonadales > Pseudomonadaceae > Pseudomonas > Pseudomonas sp. DCB_AW. Next base: position 61,351 of record NZ_JAPFCE010000007.1, on the reverse strand, counting down.
CCGATCAACGCCCCGGGAGCCTACATGCCGCGCCGACTTTTCAAACGCTACATGCCGGATCCGACCAGCATTCGGGAACACAAGTCCTTACGCTTTTTCGGCACGTTGCTGCACGACCCGAACCTCTGGCACCTGAACCGGCACTCGGTGGCCCGGGCCATGGGCGTGGGCCTGTTTGCGGCGCTGATCCCCATCCCCATGCAGATGCTGCTGGCCGCTGCGCTGGCGATCCCGGTGCGTGGCAACCTGCCGATCGCGGTCAGCCTGGTGTGGCTGACCAACCCGCTGACCATGCCACCGGTGTTCTTCGTCACCTACATGACCGGCGCCTGGCTGCTGCAGATACCGCCGCGCACCCTGCCCGACGACCTGACCTTCGAATGGATCACCGACCAGCTGTCGACCCTGTGGCAACCCTTCCTGCTCGGCTCGGTGGTGTGTGGCGTGGTGCTGGGCATCCTCGCCTACTTCACCACCTTGCTGTACTGGCGTTGGTGGGTGGGCCGGCAGTGGCGCCGGCGCAAACTCAAAGGCTCAGGCGCGCATGCCGCGGCCGCTGACCAGCAGGCGGATGCACAGGGTGTACAGCACTGCAGTAGCCACCAACATAAAGGTGATCGCCGTCCCGATACTGATATCCGACACCCCTAGGATGCCGTAGCGGAACGAGTTGACCATGTGCAGCACCGGGTTGGCCAGTGACACGGTCTGCCAGAACGGCGGCAGCAGGTTGATCGAGTAGAACACCCCGCCCAGGTAAGTCAGCGGCGTCAGCACGAAGGTAGGGATGATCGAGATATCGTCGAAGTTGCGTGCGAACACCGCGTTGACGAAGCCCAGTAACGAGAAGATGGTTGCCGTCAGCAGTACCACGACCACGGTCACACCCAGGTGGTGCACCTGCAGGTCGGTGAAGAACATCGACAGGATGGTGACGATCACCCCGACCGCCAAGCCACGCAGCACGCCACCCAGCACATACCCCACGAGAATGGTGTGTGGCGACACCGGGGACACCATCAGCTCCTCGATGGAACGCTGGAACTTGCTGCCGAAGAAGCTCGACACCACGTTACCGTAGGAGTTGGTGATCACCGACATCATGATCAGCCCGGGCACGATGTACTGCATGTAGGTGAAGCCGCCCATGTCGCCGATCTGCCGGCCGATCAGGTTACCGAAAATGACGAAGTACAGGACCATGGTGATCGCTGGCGGCAGCAGGGTCTGCGGCCAGATGCGCAAAAAGCGCCGTACTTCGCGGTAGACGATGGTGTTGAGGGCCACCCAGTTGGTGCGCAGTTCCACACTCATACGGCCACCTTCGACAGGTTTTTTTCCACCAGGGACACGAACAGCTCCTCGAGTCGGTTGGTCTTGTTGCGCAGGCTTTGCACCTCGATGTTCTGCAGCGCCAGCTGGCCGAACAGCGCGGTGATGCCGATGTCTTTGTCCACCTGCACTTCCAGGGTGTGCGGGGTCAGCAGCCGGCACGGGTAGCCTTGCAGCACAGGCGCCGAGGCCAGGTCCTGCTTGATGTCGAGGACGAAGGTCTCGACATGCAGCTTGCCCAGCAGCTGGCGCATGCTGGTGTTCTCGACGATGGTGCCGTGGTCGATGATGCCGATGTTGCGGCACAGCTGCTCGGCCTCTTCCAGGTAGTGCGTGGTCAGGATGATGGTGATGCCCTTCTGGTTGAGCTCAGTGAGGAAGCTCCACATCGAACGGCGCAGCTCGATGTCCACACCCGCGGTGGGCTCATCGAGGATCAGCAGGCGCGGTTCGTGGATCAAGGCACGGGCGATCATCAGGCGGCGCTTCATGCCACCCGACAACGAGCGGGAAGGCACGTCACGCTTGTCCCACAGCCCCAGCTGGGTCAGGTACTGCTCGGCGCGCTCCTTGGCAAGCTTTGGCGGGATGCCGTAGTAGCCTGCCTGGGTGACGACGATGTCGAAGACCTTCTCGAACTGGTTGAAGTTGAACTCTTGCGGCACCACGCCCAGGCAGCGCTTGAGCGCCGAAGGCTCGCGGTCCAGGTCGTGGCCGAATACGTTCACCGTGCCGCTGGTCTTGTTGACCAGGGTCGAAAGAATACCGATGGTGGTGGATTTGCCGGCGCCGTTGGGGCCGAGCAAGGCGAAGAAGTCGCCTTCGGCAACGTCCAGGTCGATGCCCTTGAGGGCCTGGAAGCCATTACCGTAGGTCTTGGTCAGCTGTCGAATGGACAGGGCGGAACTCATAGCGGGCCATTTACCGAAAAAAAAGGTTCAGGACACGCCAGGCAAAGTCACTGGCGCAGTGAGTGCGGCCATGGTGCAAGGCCCGGCCACACAAGTACAGTCAGATGTATTGATAATGACTATCGAGGCAGGTTCAGGTCAGCGCGGTCATCACCGCCGCCTGGTAGGCCGGGCGCTGCTTCAGGCGCGCGTACCAGGCCTCCAGGTGGTACATGGCCGGGCGTTCGATGGGCATTTCGAACCAGGCGTAGATGAAGCTACCCAGTGGGATGTCGCCCATGCCGATCTGGTCACCGGACAGGTACGGCTGCTGGGCCAGGGTTTCGTCGGCGATGGCCAGCAATTGCGCGCACTGCTTGTGCGCGGCGTTGATCGCGACCCAGTCGCGCTGGTCTTCCGGCGTGCGCAGCAGGCCCCAGAACAGCGGGCGGAAGGGGGTGGCGAAGGACGAGGTGGTCCAGTCCATCCACTTGTCGGCCAAGGCGCGCTGGCGCGGGTCTTCCAGGTACCAGCCCTGCTCGGCGCCGTACTCGGCGCACAGGTAGCGAACGATGGTGTTGGACTCCCACAGCGTCAGGTCGCCGTCTTCGAGCATCGGCACCAGACCGTTGGGGTTGCGGGCGCGGTAATGCGGCTCGTTGACCACGCCGAAGGCGCCGCCGGCGTCGATGGATTCGAAATCAAGGCCCAGCTCGTGGGCGATCCACAGCGCCTTGCGCACATTGCTCGAATTCTTGCGGCCCCAGATCTTCAGCATGGCAACGTCCTTATGGAATGCAGAGGTGGTCCAGTCTACTCCAGAGTCTTATTGCCTGTACTGGCCTCTTCGCGGGCAAGCCCGCTCCCACAGGATGGCCCCCCAATCTTCAAGCCACCGTAATCCTGTGGGAGCGGGCTTGCCCGCGAAAGGGCCGGCACAGGCCAACAATGATCTGAAACTCCCACCGCCACACCCTGTCACTGTTCTGAACAGGCCGTTCACAGCGTTGCGTCTAAGCTGTCTGGGACGGCTCAAGCCCTTGGTTCCAAGGAGGACCGATTATGTTGCTGTTGTGGTTGGTGGTACTGGTGATCGGCGCGGCATACCTCACGCACCGGCGCCTGGCGCCCTTGCAGATACTGGGCATCATGGCAGCCTACGTGCTGCTGATGGGTATTTTCAGCAGCGCACCCGGCTGGCTGCTGGCCCTGCTGTGGGTCGTGCTGGCCGTGAAAATCGCCTTGGTGGCCCTGCCGGAATGGCGGCGCAAGGTGTTCACCGGCCCAGTGTTCAAGTGGTTCCAGCGTACCCTGCCGCCCATGTCGCAGACCGAGCGCGAAGCCATCGACGCCGGCACCGTCTGGTGGGATGGCGAACTGTTCAGCGGCCGCCCCGACTGGCGCACCTTGCTGGCCTACCCGGCGCCGAAACTGACTGAAGAAGAACAGGCCTTCATCGACGGCCCCACTGAAGAATTGTGCGCCATGGTCAGCGACTGGCAGATCGGCCAGGACATGGATCTGCCCCCTGAAGCCTGGGCGCACATCAAAGCGCAGGGCTTCTTCGCCCTGATCATCCCCAAGGAGTACGGCGGCAAGGGCTTCTCGGCCTACGCCCACTCGCAGGTTGCAATGAAGCTGGCCACCCGCAGCGGCGACCTGGCGTCCACGGTGATGGTGCCCAACTCGCTCGGCCCGGCCGAACTGCTGCTGCACTACGGCACCGATGAACAACGCAGCCACTACCTGCCGCGCCTGGCACGCGGCGACGAGATCCCCTGCTTCGCCCTGACCGGCCCACTGGCGGGCTCAGATGCCGGCGCCATGCCGGATACCGGCGTCATCTGCAAAGGCCATTGGCAAGGCGAAGAAGTCATCGGGCTGCGCCTGAACTGGGAAAAACGCTATATCACCCTCGGCCCGGTCGCCACCCTGCTCGGCCTGGCGTTCAAGGCCTACGACCCGGAGCACTTGCTGGGCGACGAAGAGGACTTGGGCATCAGCCTGGCGCTGATTCCTACCGACACCCCGGGCGTGGAGATCGGCAAGCGCCACCTGCCGCTCGGCGCCGCCTTCATGAACGGCCCCAACAGCGGCAAGGACGTGTTCGTCCCGCTCGACATGCTGATCGGCGGCCAGGCCATGCTCGGCAAGGGCTGGATGATGCTGATGAACTGCCTGTCGGTGGGCCGCTCCATCTCGCTGCCAGCAGTGGGCACTGGTGCCGCCAAGTACACCAGCCTGGTGACGGGCCAGTACGCCAATATCCGCGAGCAATTCAACGTACCGCTGGCAGCCTTCGAAGGCATCCAGGAGTCCTTGGCGCGCATTGGCGGCAATGCCTGGCTGATGGACAGCGCCCGATTGCTGACCGCCAAAGCAGTCGACCTGGGCGAAAAACCTTCGGTGCTGTCGGCGATCCTCAAATATCACCTGACCGAGCGCGGCCGCGAATGCATCCAGCACGCCATGGACGTGCACGGCGGCAAGGGCATCATCATGGGCCCGAACAACTACCTGGGGCGCAATTGGCAGGGTGCGCCGATCTTCATCACCGTCGAGGGGGCCAACATCCTCTCGCGCAACCTGATGATCTTTGGCCAAGGCGCCATTCGCTGTCACCCGTTCGTGCTCAAGGAGATGGCGCTGGCCGGCCGCGAAGACCGTGAGCAGGCGCTGGTCGAGTTCGATGAGCTGCTAATGAAGCACATCATGTTCGCTGCCGGCAACGCCGCCAGCACCATCGTGCTCGGCCTGGGGCTGGGGCGCCTCGAACGGGTGCCAGGCGATGCCTTGAGCCAGGGCTATTTCCGTGCCTTGAATCGCCAGGCTGCAGCTTTTGCTCTGCTGGCAGATTTGTCGATGATGCTGCTGGGCGGTGCACTCAAGCGCCGCGAGCGCCTGAGCGCTCGCCTGGGTGACGTGCTGAGCTACCTGTATCTGTCCAGCGCGGCACTCAAGCGGTATCACGACCTCGGCTCGCCGGAGCACATGCAACCTCTTCTGCGCTGGGCTATGGAAGAGAGCCTGGGCAAGGCCGAGCAGGCGCTCGACCGGCTTCTCGACAACTTCCCCAACCGCTTCGTCGGCTGCGCCCTGCGCGTGCTGGTCTTCCCCTTCGGCCGCTGCCACACCGGCCCCAGCGATGAACTGGACGCCGAAGTGGCGGAACTGATTGGCCGGCAGCAGGGTGACCCGGCGCTGGAAGAACTGCTGGCTGGGTGTTATCGACCACTGGCTGAGGGTGATCCGGTCGCTGCGCTGCAGCGTGCGAGCGACTTGCTGGATGACGCCGCACCTTTGCACAAGGCACTGCATCAGGCCCTGAAGGAAGGCAGGGTAAAACCGGCCGCAGGGCAATCGGCTATTGATGCTGCTGTCGAGGCTGGCGCACTGCAGCCTGCTGAGGCACAGCGCCTTCATGCCGCCGAACAGGCTCGGCGCGCAGTGATCGATGTCGATGCTTTCGATAAGGAGCAGCTGGGGCCTACACCTGGCAAGGTACGTTGAACGGTCGCGCAAAAGGGGCCGCACAGCGGTCCCTGCCAGCGTATACTCCGGCCCCGTTTTTCAGACACACCGAGGACCCTTCCATGGCCAACCCGCACCTGGAGTATCACCTGCAACTGCTGCAACACCTGCGCACCATCCTGGCTGCCCTCGGTGAAGCCGAGCAGGTGCCGGAAGAAAGCCACGCCCTATTCCTCGAGCGTTTCGACGAACTGCTCACCCTGCTGCCCCAGAACCCGCTGGAAAGCCAGTACCTCGGCCAGGACCTGCTCTGCCAAGTGATCCAGCGTTATCCGCAAATTGCTCACCTCGTGCCACGCGATTTGTTGTGGTTCTTTGGTGGTGATTGCCTGCACTTCATGCCCGATGATGAACTCGACCTCTACCAGCAACTGGAAGAGCGCCGCCATGAAGCTGAGCAAGAGGGTGAGCCATTCGACTGGCACTTGGAAAAGCAACTACTGAGTCAAACTGACAAAGGCAGTACGCACTAAGCTATACCCCCTCCCCAGCGCCTTGCTTTGCATCAAGGCGCTCCCTTAAAAATCCCACAATCAATTAGCTTATTCCTACATCCTGCAAAACTCATGGCCGTTAGTATTTGCGTCGAGGCGTTACAGGCACGCTTCGTGCAATTTCCTCACCCTCACTAACCCCTTCAACCATGAGCCACAGTATGAAACGCAAACTAATCGCACTCCCCCTAGGCCTCTTTGCCAGCTTGATGGGCAGCTCCGCCTTCGCCACTTCCGTTTTCTTCGAAGGCAGCATCACTGCTGAAACATGCCCGATCGAAATTGTTAACCCAGGCGATGGTAGCGTGGACAATCGGGTTGCAATGGGTGACGTCCCGCTGGGCAGGTTCGGTGGCGCCGCCGGCACCGAAGTACGTGGTGCCACTTTTGCCGTCCGCGTACCGGATAAAGGTAGCTGCGGCGTTACCGAAAACAATGCGAATGTCACCTTCAACGGTGACGCGGACGGCAGCGGAAGCTACTTCAAGATCAACCCTGTGAGCGGCGCCGCCACGGGTGTCTCGATCGTGATCCGCGACAGCAGCAAGGCATCGGTCGCGCCTGGCGGAACGTCGGTTGACTATGCACTCAACGCCAATGGGCCCACCGACCTGAAGTTTGATGCCTACTACCGCTCCACCGCCGCTACGGTAACCGCAGGCCCAGCATCGGCTCACGTCCGCTATTCGGTTGCTTATAAGTAAGCAACGCGTGTCACCCGGTGCCTTGCGCACCTCGCTAAACCATCCAGGCGTTGATGATACGCCTGGGTGCAATGGGTAACCGTTATGATCAATCCACTCAGATTCACGGCTGGCTTACGTTTTGCCGCTTGTATTTCCCTGGCCATAAGCATGCTCGCCGCCCCTGCCATCAGCCAGGCCGCTTTGACATTGAATAATACCCGCATTGTTTTCAATGGCGATAAGCGAAGCACGTCCGTCATCGTGAAAAACCCGTCCAAGAGTACGTATGCGGTACAAACCTGGATCAATACCGTCGCGGACGACACCACCACGGCTGTTCCGTTTGCCATCTCCCCCATCTTATTCAAACTCAACGCGGCCAACGAACAACTTATTCAAATAAGTGGTTTACCCCACACATTACCGAATGACCGCGAGTCACTGTTTTTTTTCAATTTGCAAGAAATCCCCCAAGCCAGCACCGAGCCCGGCAACCAACTCAATATCGCCCTGCGCACGCGAATCAAACTGTTCTATCGGCCGCCAGCGCTTAAGGGCACGCCCGCGGGCCAGTTGAAGTCTCTGGTGTTCTCGCTGAGCGAGAAAAATGGCACCCACTCTTTGCTGGTTCGCAACCCATCGCCGTTTCACATCACCTTCGTTCGACTCGAGGTCAGCGGCCAGGGGCAGCAGCACACCTTGAACAACACCGACATGCTGGAACCCTTCGCCGAGCATGCCTACCCGCTCACGGGAATCAAGCCAGCTCCAGGCTTGCAGGCACAGTTTTCCGTCATCAATGACTATGGCGGTTACACCGAACCTCTGACGCTGCCGATCCACCTGCCTAACTAGAGCCAGCCACCACGCAAGTCGCAAGGAATCGTCATGATGTTCCTCCCCTTATCACGCTGGCGTGCGTCACGCCATCAGCGCGGCGCATTGCTGTGCCTGCTAGGTAGCTCGGCATTGATACTGGTGCCCACTGTTAAAGCGGAGATCGGCTTCCAGAGCGGCTTTCTTCGCCAGGTGCCGGGCCAGTCCGAAGACGTAGGCGCCTGGTCATTGGGCATGTTGACCCGCGACCAGGACCTTGCACCAGGCCTCTACCGGGTGAGCGTGCACGTCAACCTTGAACCACAGGGCGAGCACGAACTGGATTTCCAGCCTACCGCCGAGGGTGAGCTGCAACCTTGCCTGCCCGCCAAGTTGCTGGGTGAATGGGGTTTGCGACTTGATGCACTGGCCAGCATCGAGGATCAGCATCGCGCCTGCCTGGATCTGAAGGCTGTTGTCCCCGGCGCGCAAATCGACTTCAGGGCCAGCGAATTGCGGGTGGCCATTTCGATTCCGCAAATCGCCATGCGCCGAGACGCCAGCGGCCAGGTCGACCCCGCGCACTGGGATAGCGGTATCAACGCTGCCTTCGTCAGCTATCAAGCCTCCACCCTGCAAGGCCGCAGCCGTTACACGGGCAATTACAGCAGTGACGACCTGCACTTGAACAGCGGCGTCAACCTTGGCGAATGGCGCTTGCGCAGCACTCAGTCCTGGCGTCAGGACCAACAGGGTAACCGTGAATGGACCAGGGCCCAGACTTACGCGCAACGCGATATCCCCGGGACCCGCGCCAACCTAACAGTCGGGGAAACATTCACCGACAGCGATATATTCCGTGGCATTCCCATCTCTGGCATACGCGTGGCATCGGACATGAGCATGCTCGGCGACAATCAACGGGGCTATGCCCCTGTCATCCGTGGTGTCGCGCAGAGCCGAGCGAAGCTTGAGGTCTGGCAGAACGGCTATTCAATTTATTCCACGTATGTCAGCGCTGGCCCTTACGCCATTGACGACCTCAGTACTTCGGGCAGCGGCGAACTGGAAATTGTTCTGACCGAGTCAGACGGCCAGGTCCGGCGCTTCATTCAGCCCTTTTCGACCATCAGCAACCTGCTGAGGCCGGGTGTTTGGCGTTACAGTGCGACGGTTGGGCGCTATAACCCTTCCAGTGATGTAGACACCCCCTTGCTCTGGCAAGGCACCTTGGCCATGGGCAGCCACTGGAACACGACGCTCTACGGCGGGTTGATGGCCAGCGACTACTACCGGGCGGGCAGCCTGGGCATCAGTAAGGATCTGGGTAGCCTGGGTGCCTTGGCTTTCGATTTGACGCAATCGTTCAGCGACGTAGACACCCCACATGAGCGTGACGTACAGGGTACGAGTTATGCCCTGAAATACGGTAAAGCCTTCACCAGCCAGACCAATCTGCGATTTGCCGGCTACCGTTATTCGACTGAGGGTTACCGCGACTTCGATGAAGCCGTGCGCCAGCGCAGCCAGGCATCAGGGTATACCGGCAGTAGCCGCAGCCGCCTGGAGGCATCGGTCCACCAGAGCATGGGCAAGAACAGCTCGCTCACCCTTACCCTGTCTCAGCAGGATTACTGGCAGCGCAGCGATACCCAGCGCCAATACCAGTTCAACTTCAGCACGCATCACCGCGGCGTAAACTACAACCTGTTTGCCTCTCAGTCGTTGACCGACCGATATGGTAGCGATCGTCAATTCGGTTTGAGCGTATCGTTGCCGTTGCAGTTCGGGCACCGCGCCAATGCCACCTTCGATATGCAACACAATGCCCGGGGCCTTAGCAAACGCGCCTCCCTCGGTGGCGGCATCGCCGAGCGAGCGCTGAGCTACAGCGCCAGCCTGAGCGAGGACGAAAGCAATCGCCGAACTGCGGCACTGTCGCTTGGCTATCAGGCCCCCTATGCAACGTTGGCGGGTGGTTTTACCGAAGCTGAGGACTATCGCAATCTGTCGTTGAACGCCAGTGGGGCCGTGCTGCTGCACGCCGACGGCGTCGAGTTCGGCCCCTACTTGGGAGATACCGCGGCCCTGATCGAAGTGCCGGGTGTGGCCGATGTGGGCCTGCACAACGTACCCGGCACGCGCACCAACGCGCGTGGGTATGCACTGCTGCCTTACCTGCAACCCTACAGGACCAACGCGGTTGTACTGGATATCGACCGGCTGGGGCCTGACGTGGAGATCGAAAACGGCGCAGCACAGGTGGTCCCCCGCCGAGGCGCGATCGTGAAAAGCCGCTTCGAAGCACGCCATGTCTCGCGGATGGTCCTGACCCTGCACGACGCCAGTGGCCAGCCACTGCCTTTCGGGGCCCAGGTAAAAGACCAGCAAGGCGAACTGCTTGGCATGGTAGGCCAAGCCGGCCAAGTAATGCTCACGCATCAGGCCTCCGATCGCCCGTTGCAGGTGAGCTGGGGCGACCGGCCGGACGACAGCTGCCAGCTGGCCATCGACTCAGAAGCCACGCCGGCCGTTGACGGCTATCGCCTGCAAACCCTGCCCTGTATTTAGCGACCAAGCTCGCAGCGCGGCCCTCGCATTCTGCCGCGCTGGGAGCTCCAGGACATCTATGAAAAACATCAAAACAACCTTGCGCCTGGCATTGCTGGCCGCAATGACATGGCCGGCGGCCGAGGCCATGGCCAACTTGGACACCCGCTGCGAATTCGGGCCGATCAAGAGCAACTTGCTCAAGGTATTCGTCCGCGACATGGGTACGTTGTACGTTCCACGGGACGCGCGGGTCGGCACGCTTATCGGCCCCGCTGACTCCTACGAGCAAACAAGCGACCAGAATAATTTGAGCTTGAGGTGTTTCAGCTACGGTGTGCGAATGAACTTCGACATGAAAGCAGCCCGCGGCGTCCACCCTCCAATGGCTCCCATTGATGGCCAGACTATGGACGGTCACGTTCTCAGGACAAACATTTCTGGTTTGGGTGCAATCGTAAAGGTACGGCGCCCCTTTCAGGGAGGCAACGATCAGTGGATCCCGATTGGCAGCAACCCACCGCGGGTCCCTTTCGCGGCCTATTACGATACAACGCTGCTAGGTGGCGCTGCGCTGCTCAGCTTTGCTCATGAGGTTACCTTGGTGAAGACCGGCGACCTGGCCCCTGGCGTCCACCAACTGGATGGCCAACTGATTACCGGCCACCTCGACTTCCAAGGTATGGGCCAGGTCATGGAGTACACCCTCAGGGCAACGATCATTCAGAGCCAGTGCGAGGTCCTCAGCGACGCGGTCAGCGCCAACCCGGTGAAGCTCGGTAAATGGAGCACCAGCGACTTCACCGGCCCCGGGTTCACCACCACCGCTACGCCGTTCCAGATCCGCCTGAGCAGTTGCCAGGTCGACCCCGACCCGAACAACGAAACGCTTGCGACCATCGAACTTGAGGGGCGAGATGGCTCACAACCCATTGGGCCTGTGGGTGAGCATGTGTTCAGCCTGACCAGCGATTCCGACGCCCGAGGGATGGGAATCCAGATGCTTCACAACGGCCAGCCGATGCCATTGAATACCGAGATTGGGCTGAGGTCGGTGCAAGATGGCACCGTGCCTTTGAACTTCGAGGCGCGCTTCTACCAAACAGAACCCAGCAGCAACCTGCGTGCTGGCTTGGCCAAGGGCGCATTGAACTTCACCATCCGCTACCGCTAGCGGGTAAAAAGGCCGGCCCCTCTGGCCGGCCTGGTTTCACCTGGTTAATCCGGCTAAGCCTGTGTGGTACCCGACAGGATGTTTTCAGGGTCGTAGTGGTAACGACAGGCCTCGCCCTGCTGGGTTTCGACACTGATCAGGCGGTTGAGCTCGTCGTACACCAGCACGCGTGCCTGCTCATCGCTGATCAGGTTGCCATTGGCGTCATAATACAAGTCGATAGCGGGCGGGGCCGGCGGAACGATCCTGCTCAATTGCGCCGGGTCGACATTCTTGAACTCGTACAGTGTCCGCTGCGGTGTTCCCCCTGGGCTCTTGGTAATGACCGAGGTGATGTTGTCCAAGCCATCGAAACCGAACGTCTGCCATTCGATGCGATTGCCGGAAGGATCGACCGGCGCCTCAGGGCCGGTGCAGTCATAACGCTGCAGCCGACCACGCCGGTCGTACGCGTATTTTTCATGGCGCAACAGCTTGGCATCCTCTTCGTCTGCATCCTTGGGGCGCTCTTTGAGTATCCGGTGCGTCAGGCAATCGAACTCGTCATACCCCTGCTCCAGCGTTTGCAGAATGTCGCCAAAGTCGAAGGTGCGCAGCGTTTCCCGGTCGAACTCGTCGTATTCAAGCCGTGTGGTCAATTGCTGACCGGTAGTGACATCCTGGGTGGTGGTACTTTCCATACGCCCAAGATCGTCATAGGTGAACCATGCCGACAAGAGTATCTGATCAGCCAGCGGATTGCGGCGCACTGGGTAACGGGAAGGGGTGGGCACAAGTTTACTCAGCGTGGTGCTTTCCAGGCGCCCAAGATCATCGTATTCATAGACCTGGTTCTGACCCTGCACGTCCAGATAAGCGCGCATCCGCCGACGGTAGCTGTAGTCATAGGTCATGCTGAAGGTTTCACCCTCCAGAATACGCGTTTCGGTCTTGACCTCGCCGTTACTGAGGAAATAAGTGCGGTCCATGCTGTGCCCGGGGTTTCTGGCGTCCCCTGGTTCTTCACAATGGGTCAGCTTGGCATTCTTGGGATCGTATTCGTAAGAAGCGGGCTTTCCGCTGAGCACACGCGTTGTGGGCTCCTCGCCCAGTACGGGGACGTAGGTGTATTCGATCTTCCTGCCATCTGGGGCCGTCACCCAGCGCGGCTGCCGCTCACCCGGGTCGTACTCGAAGGTTTGCAGGCGCCCACCGGTCGTGGCACTGATACGCCGCTCCAGGCCATCGAACGCCTGCTCGCCCAATAACTTGGCGATCGCTTCGGTGGTGCCCACCTTGATGCTGACTGGCAGGTCGTTGCGGCTGTGCTTGGCATACGTGCGATAAACCCGATTATTACGGTCAGCCAATGTGTGGACGAGCAAACGGTCGAAGGCGTCATATACATACTCGTCGATCCGTTGGCCGGTGCCGCTGCCCTTGGCCTCCTTGCTAAGCCGTCCAAGCCCGTCGTAGCTATTGACCTGCAGACTGATGCTCGTCGTTCCATCTAGGGCAAAACGCTCGATTTTCGCTGGCTTTTCAAAGAGGTTGTGCCATGTCTGCGTGATACCGCTGAGCCGTATTCCATCACGTTCACGCCAGTTGTGCTGAACCGGGCCATCAGGGCTCTGCACCTGGCTGACTTCCTCGACCTCCGTCACCCCATCGGGGCCAGTGACGGACCGCTGCTGGCCCCAGTCGTCGTAGGCGTAAGTGCTGGCCAACTCCAACAGTTGGTCACCCAACCAGTCGATTTCGGTTTCCTCGCTCAACTGGCCCAGATGATCGTACTTCGCACGGTAGATCGGCCTCGAGCCCCCCGCGAACGTCTTGCTGTCATGGTCTTCACGTGTTTCTAGAATTGCCCGGCTGAGCCCGTCGAAGTACGTGCTGGTCCCGACCCCCTTGACGTCGTACGCCCATTGCTGAGCCTGTTCATTGTCGTAAGCGCACAGGTGGTACTTGTACTGCCGGTACGCCTCGAAGCCCGTCTCCGGTGCAACGATCTCACGCGTTACTCTACGCAGCGCGTCAAATTCGTAACGAATCTCGACGTCGTTGTCGTCACGGTTGAGCACCGTCTCACCGGTCTGGAGGTCGTGCTCCAGGGTGATGACCTTGGTTTGCCCATCGAAACCCTCGAGCGTCTCGGTGGTCTGCAACACGGCCTTCGCTACGGGTGTACTGTAGGCGTAACGGGTGATCGTATCGTAAGCCTCGGACCCGTGGTAACTCACGGTTCTGGTACTGACTCGTCCGTACTGGTAAGTGGGTGCGGTTAACGCGTCATAGTATTCGAAACTGATTTTTTCGATGAAATCATCAGGCTTGCCGCCCGCCTCGAAAATGCTCTCACTTTCCACCAGCCACCAGGGTTGCGTCAGATAGCTGCCCCGCGGCGCCAGCGGCTTGTATGCATAGAGCTGGGTCAGGGTGGGCGCGGCCCCTTGCCCATTGGGGGCGGGCCGTACGGTTCGGGATTTCAAATGGCGCACGAAACCGTGTGGCTTGCCTTCCTCCTCGGCGCTGTACCAGACATTGGTTTCAAGCACCTGGTTGGGTTCCAGGCGGGTCAGCACATTTCCCTGATTATCGTAGCTGGTGACCTGCTTTTCCAACCGCTGTCTTACCACTGGATCCTTGCCGGGCTCTTTGAAGGGCCCGGTCCAACGGCTGATTACCTCGATCGGAAGCTGGAAGGCAGGCGGCTGCTGGTCGAAAGAGCCGTCAGTTTCACCGTAGGTAGTGATGACATCCAGGGTATTCTCACCTTGAGAGGTCTGTTGGGCCACCAGCAAGTGAAAACGATTGAACGTGCGCGTGATCGTTCGATCGTTATTCGACCCTTGTATCTCGCGCGTCTGGTAGGAATATTCCTTCCCCACCTTGTAGAGATTATCCAGCCCTTCGTCATCCCAGGGAATCGTACTGCCGCCCCCGACGAAATTGTTCACGCCAGGGTATTCATACTTCACCACCATCGTCGGCTGTTCGAAACGCGGCGAGGTTTCATGGCGGGTTACCCGGGGCAGATTGGCACGCCGCGCGCTGGGTGGAAATTCATGCCCCGAGTCCTCGTAAAAGATGCTCTCGCGCCCCCCGTACGGGGTCTTGACCTCGTTCAAGCACAAGAAACCGCGCACGTCACTATAGGTAAAACGCCAACGAGCCTGGTTGGGGGTGGGCAGGATGATCTCACTGACTCGGTTATCACTTTGGCTCAGGGTCATCACGTAACGAGCAAGCGGGCCGCCACCATCGCCACCATAGGGGTAACAGAGAATATCGACCCGGCTGTTGCCTTGCCGCTCGAGGCTGAGGATTTCCTCAGTGCCGTCGGTAACAGTGCGCAAGCGCATATGGTTAGCCAGCGTCGGCTCGTATTTCAGGTAGAGCACAGGCCCAAGGGGCGAATGCAACTCGATGGGCAGAGAGACCTGTGCCTGCTGAGGGCCCATGGTCTCCAGCACTTCGACCAGGCCAGAACGGTGTTCAACGCGGTAACGCTTGGCCCCATTCTGGCCTGGTGGTTCATGGTAGAGGTCGAACTGCCTGAGTTTCTGCTCTCTCATTCCCAGAGGGTCGTCGACCGTGGACTCACCGGTAATCTTGTACGTTTCGCCGCTGCGCAACGTCACTATATTGTTGCGCACTTGGGTAAGTTGCAGGTTCCAGCCCTTGCCAAAGCCCGAGTCTTCAACGTTCAAGGGGCTGTAGAACAAACCCAGGTTGAAGTCCGGACCCTGCAGGTCGTTACCTTTCAACTCGGGCAGCTTGATGGACACCGTGTATTGGCCTGTGCGCGAGTCGACACCCGACTCGATGTAAGAGGAAAAATTAAAAGCATTGGAATGAACGGAAGTTGATGCACTCATTTAAGTAGCTCCAAACCATAATCAAATTCCTTCACTCACTTTGAAGGAGACCTAATAACCACACAGGACAACTTTCCTTCAATAAAGTCGTGATTTTTACCCCCCAGCCTCATGACACCCGGCGTCACAATCGTATTGGAAGCATGCTTGAGTTTACGAATATCATACCAAAGCGAAGTGGTGGGATGCTTGATAGCGCGAACATCGAACCACCAATCCCCGTCGTAAGAACATGACCTCTCAGAGATCAGTGTCACAACGGTACTGGAGTGGACGTTTTCGAATTTAAAGTATGTCGCCACGTCGTTGCCACAGCCGTCCATCTTGAACTGCTTGGCATTCGCCCCTACAGCCGGCGCTGATACAGAACACTGCTTGCCGCTCGGTACCTGGTCATTCATAAATTGCGAAAACCTTATGACTGCTTGGGCCTGCGTTCCACTTGCCTGCACCGTTTGCCCTGCATTGCTGCCAACAAGAAGACCAGCAAATAGTACCTGTACGACTTTAGCGTTAATGTTCATCACACGCCTCCTGAATTTCGGTCAGTCAAGCGAATCGTCATACTGTTTTCTGCAGTTGGACGGGAAGGGACACTGTGTACCAGCACATTCCGGTCACCAATGGTGTCGGCTGACAGATAATCAATTTGAACCAAGTGCAAATTGCCCCGTGCGTCACGTAACTGCACACGCAACGGTTTGGACATCTTGGCAAATGCTTCAAGACCACGTGCATCGCTCAATGTGCGATTCCAATTGCGGAAGTTTGCAATCACCAGCAAGCTGGCCTCATATGCCGTCGCCACCGGCCGCTCGAAGTCCACTCGCCCCAACACCGCTGCCATGCCACCGTCGAAAGACACTTTCTCCGGTTCCGCCTCCCCCTGGTTCTGGAATAAATACCCCGTGTAACTGTGGAACACTTCGTTACCCGCGCTGCTTTCCCAGCGAACCAACGAAGTATTGACGTCTCTCTCATTGTCACTTTGCCGAGTCTTTACAAACTCGGCGGTATAGAACGTTCCCGCCTTGTAATCCAGCATCCAGTAATCGTCGGTGATCGGGTGATCATCGAAATCTAAATGTTCCGGGTCCGCCCCACCCAGGTCCCCGCCCCCGCCCGCCACGCGTTTGCGAATGAAGGTGTAATCACTGGATTTGTAAGGCTCCGGTGTGCGGACCTGAACTTCAATGGTGGCATTGTTGTGTAAAGTGTCATTGGAGTAGAACAACTCGCCACTCGCGGCCTGAAAGCCCGCGTAAAATACCTGCGAACTGGATGTTCCACGCCGCTGCAAGTAGAAGATCTGCCTGATGGTGCGGTCTTCCGGCGCCCGTTCGGTAACAGGCTGCGTTGCTGGGTCGACAGCCACGGGGCTGGATTCGTTGCCCAGCAAAAATATGTTTCTTTTCAAGCTGGTGCGCCAGACATTTCCGTAAACAGAACCAATGCCTTCCTCGTTGTCACACAGGCCGGGGATTTGCTGTCCCGCCCGATCGTACAGCGTCATTGACGCGATTTCTGCCGGGCTGAGTTTGTAATCCTTGCCATCCACCTGTTGGGTTTCCACGGTAACTTCCACCTCCAGCTGCTGATAGCCGTTGGAGTCGATCGTCCCGCGTGTGCCCTGGCTGCTCTTGCCGACGGTGATGGTGAACCGTTGCAGCGACTTCCAACTGGTCTGCGCCTGCAGTGCGGACGTTTTCAGCACGCTATAGCCCGCGGCGAATACCACACCGTTGCGCACCACTTCACAGGCCACCACATTGCTTTGCGGTTTGTGCTGCGCCGATGCGGTGAACTGACCCGATGGCGTCACGCTGCCAGCGCCGCCCAACACCCGCCAACGTCTGGGTTCATTAGGCATAATGCGTTGGACGTCGTTCAGCTGGATACTGCCACCATAAGCGAGTTTCGGCACGAAAGGGGGTTCGAGCGTCACCAGTGGCTGGCCATTAACCATGATCAGCGCAGCGTTCCTCTGCTCACTCGCCGCGGCCTGAACCTGCTGCACAGTCAGGGTCCGTTTCAATGCTCTACGATGAGGGGAAAACCGCGCATGCCTGTCGCCAAGGGTCGCCAACTCACCCATCGGTGGCTCAAGCAGTTCCCAGCCGACGGGCTCTTCACCCGCATTCCATACGTCTACCCCTGCTGCATGACGCGCAGGGCGGAAAGCAACGGCACTGGGCGTTACCAACAAACCCTCGAATGTAACCAAGAGACGGGCTGCAGCGCTGTAAGTGTTGTCGCCCTCGTCGTACTCGGCGATAACGATGATGGTCTGGATCTCCTCCCCCATGTCTTCCTGGGAGGGGGCGGTGTACAGGCCATTCTTATCGATTTTGCCGTGGCCTTCCGGGGTATTGCTTTGTGGGCTGACTGCGCTCCAGCGCGAAGCGGTGAGCGGCTTGCCCTCGCCGTCGTACAGCACGAACGGCTGCTGTTTGCCTGCAGCTATCACTGCTCGCTGCGCCGGTTCAACCGTCAAGCTCGTGCGCAGCGGATCGATATTGCCAAACACGGCCAGGTCCAGCGGTATATGATCTTCTTTTATTACAAACGCATTGAGCTCGGGGAACAACAGGCTTGCGAGCAACTCCAGGCCCCCGTCGGACGCATGGGCGATCATGTCTTTGTGCAATACAAGCGTCGCCGAGTAGTCGCCATCTGGCAGCAGGTACGGAAAACTGTCATCAGGCGACTGCCCGTCAACTGGGTTGTCACGCAGACGCATGAACGCCAGTACCGCCCCATCCCCTTGATTGCTCGCACCACGCACGCGTGCACCTGGGGCGGCCTGGGTACGCAGAATGAAACGCTTGGGTGTCAGCGGTTCGTACCCTTCGAAGTCCACCGTCCCAAGATCGAACATTGCGCAACGGGCAGGCCTTTCGTGCATCCAGCTTTCCAGTGCCTTGATAAGCACCTCGTTAAAGTTTTCATCCTCCTCCAGCAGGTTGGTCCTGAAAGACGCACCTTTGGCCAGATTCAACGTAACTCGGCCATAGGGATCTACCTCACCGAGTACCGTTTCGAGGTCTACCTCCATTTTCAGCCAATACCCCGCTGCCTCAGTAATCTTGATATCGCTGATCAAAGCCCCAGTAGTAATGACCGTACCTTTGATAATGTTCATGGCCACCGTGGCTTTGGCGTCGCTCATCGATGCGCTGTCGAAAGACAGCAACGGCGAACCAAACTCCAGACCTTGTAATCTCAGAGAGTCACCCACGCCCTGCCCTGGCAGCGAGTCACTGTAGGGCGGCAGGTACGTGTTTTCCTTAAGTCGCGTCAAGTATTGCTGCTCCAGCAAATGGTTCAGCCGCTGGCGACTGTAGGCAGCAACTGCCCCCCAACCCAGCGTCACCGACCCCTTACTCATGTGTGCAAGCAACTGCGCCAATGAATTAGACATGGCATTACCCTCCGAAAGACTGTTGCGAGCGCACGCGCAGGCCTGCCGGAATGGCAGCGCGGCGCGTGGCATCGAAATACTGCGACAAAGGCAGCGTCAGGATCAGGTGGCCTTCGAAAATGAGGTTGTAATCTGGTATCGCTAACTTGGCCAGGATCAGCGCGAAAGGCATACCGGCGTCAGGGTCAGGAGGCGTGAAGACGCCACTGGCATCGATCTTGCCGGTACCCGCAATCGGCAGGATCAGTTCCACACCGGGTATGACATTCCCGCTCAACCGCACCTGCAACTGCAAGGCGCCATTGGGCAACGTACGGGCAACCTCAATGATGAGCTCCGGACTGCGCTGGCGCACCAGCACATGAATCAAGCCAGACTCGCCCGCTTGAGCGTCCTCTACTTTGATCTGGTCAAGCACATAGGTCTGGTTGGCAGATACCAGGCCACCTGCGGAGTAACTGCACCGCTTGCCATCTTCGCTGGGCTGGACCGAACCCCGCCCCTCTGTCTCGGGGTCGAGCACCGACCACTTCAAATCCCCCCCCAGCGTGCCAGCCGTGAGGGTCAACTGATCCTCGATGTAACACACGCGAATCAAGGGGTTGACGGTCAAAGCAGCGAGCAACACGGTAACCCTGCTCATGCTGCGCTGGCCGGTGAACGGGTCCGTGGCGATGACCCGCGCGCGCACCTCCTGCCCGCCCATTGCATGTGCTGGCGGCGCGCGGTATTCACCCTGAGCATCGATCCGCCCAATATCACCCTGGGCACCGGGCAACGCCTCAAGGCTCCAGACCAGCCCCTCACGCGCGGGTTCGACGGTAAAGGTATGGCGCTTGCCGGGTGCAATCACCACGGGTGGGTCAACAACACGGAAAAATGCAGCGCTGTTCTGGTTCGCGAACAACGCCATACCCGCGGGAAACTCAAAGTGGAATGGGACGAACCGATGATCAGGGGCCAGCGTCACGCCGTTGCTCACCTGCTCCGGCACCATCGCCGTCAGTTTTTTGGCCAACCCTTCCAGCACTGCTTGCTTGATGACGAAGGCGACGAACGCATTGATCTCTCGTTTCGTCTGCGCTGACAGGCCAACGGGTAGGCCATTGACCGGTGTTACCTCGGCTGCCTGTTCCCAAGGCCACAACACATGGCCCAGCAGCATGCACCCAGCTTCTTCCTCTGGCGTTGCAGGTTTGTCCAGGTGGAACAACGTGCGCAGATCGAACTTGAAGGTCGCTGTATGGGTTTGCCAAAAGTTCTCGCGTTTGGTCCTGTAACGCAGTGTCAAGGTACAGAACGACTGCCAATGCTGGCGAACTTCATCGTGGTCGAACTCAATGCTAAGCGGCGACTGGAAAGCGCCTTGGGGCGCCTGTCCGCGGGCGCTCTCAGTGGCGGGAGTGCAGCAACAGCAGCAGCATGCCTGCCCATGCTGGCTGAGGGAACGGTTGCCCCCTGCGGCGTCTGAAGGCGCAGCCCCCCCCACCGGAATAACGAACTCATCGCACTCGAACTGGTAATCGTTGCTCTCATAGGTGCTGGGGTGAACACGCAACTGGCCGGCCTTGGCGTCCATACGCGCTAGCGTTTTATCCGCGTCCAGGTGCGACTCGAACACCCCGCCTTCAAGCATCTCTTCAAGCCCTGTAGCGTAAGCAGCCCTGTGCAACAAGCGCGAAGACAGCAGCAGGGTGGAGGTGACCGGTTGCGACAGATCATCCGGCAGCAGGAAAGGGTAATTGTTCTGCTCGGTAGGGAAGTTGCCCAACGGGCCATTTTCCAGGCCTGCGAACACCACCATCGCAGCTTTGCCGTCTAATTTGCTGACATGTGTACGGACCGCACTGTCACGCACCTGCAGGTACGGATTGCCAGCCAGCGCCTGAAAGTCCACCAACGGATAGACTCGACGGGCGATATCCAGCCCACTGACGAAGTCCTTGAAAAAGCGCCCGGCAGCCAGCCGCTGGGGCAATCCACCGCCCAGGTCAAGCTCAGTCTCCACACCCTCTTTCAAGTCGGCCTGCACACCTTGCGAGTTGGCTGTCAATGCCAGCTCTTGCTTGACCTGCAACGGATCCAGCAGGTCGTGCATCGCCACACCGAGAAGGCCGTCGGCCTTGTCCATGATAAAGTGCATACCGCCTTCCAGTGCGATGGTTTGCCGCACGTTGGGCGATGAATACGCCGCCTCGATATCCCCTAACCGTGGCGGCCCCATGCGGTAGCCAGTCAGCACGTGGGTAATACCGCTACCCGGCACAGCGATCTCGCCTTCGATATCGCCCAGCGCGCTGCTCTCGCGACTGTAGTGCGCCAGCTCCACAAGGTCGTTGGCCTGCTCGGGACGCATTGCGAACGTGAGGTCCCAATTCATATGGCTGGGGTGCTGCTTCATCCATGCCAGGATGACTGACAGATAGTTACTAGACATGATATGGCCCTGTTCAATTTATGCTGTAAGGCATTCGTGTGATTGAACGTTGTTCAGCTACTTGCGTGTGAGACGCCTTGCGGCCAGCTCGAGCGTTCCATAGGCCCCCGGGTGCTCAACCAAGGGCAACGGCAGTACAATGAAACCGTCATAATTGAGGGGGATGGGGATGAAGTTCCCCGAGCCTGGCGGAAACTCCACCTCCGCCTGCGTCTGCAAGTTGCACCGGACCACACTGAACGGAGCATCTGACGTAACGGCTTGATAATAGGGATTGCCGTCTTCGTCTTTGCCGATCTGGCCTGGGCCATGGACCACTGTCAGTTCACCCGGAATAGCAGCACCGCCGCCAAATAACTGCAGCCATGCCCTGCCCAACTTCACATCGTGCTTTGACATGATCACTGTGGTGGGAGGTTTAAGTTTGCTATTTGTGATCAGGCACACCGAACGGCGTTCACCGGTACTGTTGCTGACCTCTACCTCCTCAAGCACAAATGCCTTGCCCTGCAGGTCTGGGCCAGGTATGTAGGTGTTGGTGGCACCGGATGCATGAGCGAGAGAGCCATGAGGTTGCGCGCCCAGAATTCTCCAGTTCAATTCGCCCTCGGACACATGACCAGCCTTGAGGCTCACCCCTTCATCCCCAACCTGGCAAAGCTCCACCAGTGGGCTCACACTGAGCGCGTTTTTCACCACGGTGACCAACGCGGAACTGGAGAAACCTGTGGCTGGCGCGGTGGCGGTGATGCGCACACGGGTAAAGTCATCTCGGATACCACTGGCACCGGGAGCCAGGTAAAGTCCATTAGTAACGCGGTCGAAATTGCCCGCATCGTCAGCAGAGCCTTCCACTGACTCGACGGACCACTCGATCTTCTGTTGCGCAGGCACGACAGAGAGCTGTAGCTTGTCCCCCTGGAGCATGACTTTTTCGAGTGGCGAGACGGTAAACGTCGTCAATTTCGGGTTGACGCTACCGAAGCTCACCACGTCGCGAGGCAAGTAAAGATCGCGCCCCGCGATGGCACCGCCGAAGTTAAGCTGGATCGTTTTCTCTACCACCTCATTAATATACAAATCGGTGGCAAAGTCTTTTGCGAGTGCGGCCCGCAACAGAGGGATAGACGTGCCACGTACAACATTTTCCACTGCCGCGCACACACTTTTCCTCATCCAAACAGCGTGTTCTACACTGGTACCAAATTGATTACCCTCCGCCGGGGGCACTGGCCAGCCTCTCTCAAGATTATACAAATCCCACGTATTCGGAAAATCAATGTTGATGCCTGCCAACTTCAACATACCGCCTTGCTGATCATCAATGTTCCAAGTAATTTTTATAATTAATCGAGACTCCGCCGACCACCCCCCCAGCATAAAACTCGGGTGCGTTCCTGGGTTCCAAGGGTCCGCATACCCCCAAGAATCCCAATACCGGGTTACCTCAACATCCAGCCAAGCCGTTTTATCAAACTCCAAGACCGCCTGACCATTAGCAATATGAATTTTCAGATTTCCCGCCAACGGCATCGTCCCCGCTGGCACCCGCATATTCATCTCACTGAAAAACCTCCCATAACCGCCAGCGGCGTAGTCACCTTCAAAAAATGCGCTATCGGCCCCACCTGAAAAATTTAGTTGCCCATCCGTGAATGTTGCGGTTGCCGCGCCATCATTCGCGTACTCAACATTGAATTCTGCCGCCTCGAAAAGGGTACGCGGTATATTCCGAAGAATAGTTGCGAGCGCAACCCTATTTTTTCCAAACATCACCGTCGCGGAATATCCACTGCTGTCGCCAGGGATCAAATAACGATAGTCTTTCCCAGGTGTAGACGCTTGTTCGAGACTGCCACCGACCATGTGAATCGTCCCCAGCAACGCCCCGTCCGTATCTGCTTCCCCCTCAATATCCATCGGCGAACTCGCTATTGAAGGATTGCGTTGGGTATACAATTGAAACGACTCCGGCCGCAGCAAGTCATCATCACCGTGCTCGATATGCCCCAGTGACCAGACGCGTTTTTCATCCGGCAACGCTCTGAACAACTCTTTAAAAAAGTCGCCACCCAACTCTCGAATACGCCTGGAATCGGAAAACATCATGACAAAATCGTCACTATTGCGCAGGTCCAAGGTCAACGCGCCGCCGTCATCGACATGCCCCGGCACCTCACTCAACTGCAGATTCAAACGCAACTCTGGGCCCACCAAAGGTTCGATCCGATCAATACGCTGGGGGTACCAGTTGGCGCCAGCCTGCTTCAACCCTACCTGATTGCCGCCCACGATCTTCATGCGCAGGCTGGCGCGGGAGCTGGTAATATCGGTGTTATCAAAAGACAGCCTAGGGTGATCCAGAATAAAATTCTGCATGAACACCTTATAACCATTTTCTGCCTTGGTCTCACCATTCACCGGCGGCAGGTACGAACTGGTCTTGAAGCGCCTGATATACTCTTGAGTCAGCAGCCTGTCTGCCTTGGCTTTATCAATTGCAAAAACAGAGTCATTGCCCAGCAGTCGATCACCCGTCTCCAACCACTTCAGCAAGCTCGCCTTGGAATTAGTCGACATGATTCACCTCGCGCAAGAATTGGATTTCAATCAATCAATTCGATATCGACGGAACGAAAGTCCCGCCAGGTTTCGCCATCATCAAAACTGGCAGACACCGTCAACCTGAACTTTCTGTTCAGTAGCAACCCTTCAAGGAATGCTGTGGGCAAGTGCGCTTTAACAAGGCCATCGTAATACTCGTCATCACTCACCTCGGTTGAGCGCGGGCGCAGGGTATGCTTGGCACTTTTACGGCTTTTCGGCACACCTTCGGCTTCGATCCCCAGCAGGTGCCCTTGTGCCATGAATGCCCATGCCCCCAAAGAGCACAGCGCGCCGCCAGGCGGCACGTCACCCAACGACAGTTGCTCGTTCTCAACCCCCTTCACCTGTATGAGCGGGTAGCTCTGCTGGCCGTAATCGGCCACCTTCAGGTCGAATTTCTGTGAGCTGCGGGGCAATTCGCCAGTTTTGGTAACGGTGTAATAGACCTCAAGGCGCCTGCCCATGTTGGCGGCGATGGCCGTTCGCGGCACCCTGAACAGGCGCAGGTCACCAGAGACGGGCTGTGGCACGATGACCGAGCCCGTGCTGCCATGCCCCTCCCAGTGCATACTGACCTGCGGTGCCGGCAGCTCCCCCTCACCCAACTCTGCATCCGCCGGAATACGCACTTCGGCACCGCCATTGAGGTTACGCGGGTGGACAGTGCCCTGATACGGCTCATCGTTCCATTCCGGCACGGCATGTTTGATGACGGGCAGTGGCAGGTTCAAGGGGCGCTGCAAGGCCACGGTCAGCCCCTCCGAGCGCTTTTGTGCCCCAGGGCGTCCGTACTCATAGCTGAAGGTAATTTGCTTGCCACGGTTGACCTCGCTCTGCAGCCACGCACGGTCCAGATGAAACGCCAGGTGTTGGCTGTCGAGCGAACTGACATCTGCTCGCACGCTGCGCAGGCTCACCTCCGGGCCGTCTACATAGAGCATCAGGGAATCGCCCAGGCGTAGGTCTGGGTAAGGCTCGGCCAGCAGCCAGATACCGTCTTTATAAGCATCGCCATCGGGGTCGAGCGTGTCTCCTACATGCCCCGGAATACTGGGCGCCGCCAGCAGAGGCGTGGCAGGAGGGTCACTTGGATCGGGCCAGACAATGGCGAAACGTTGCTCAGGCGAACGGCTTACCGAGCCATCGGTATATTCGATGCGGTAGCGCAAAACCCCGAAGCCGAACATGTAGTTTTCGACATCACCACGTTCCAAGTGCCAAAGCAACGGCTGGCCGATGTCAGCGTTGCTGACTTCATGCAGCAATTCGATCGGCTCGCCAGGCGCGAACTCGTTGTAATGAGGCTGCCACACCAGGAATACCTTGTCCCCTTCAGCCATGGAGACATACGGCGAGGTCGCCAGTTGCAGGCCCTCATCTTTGAGTTGAGTAACATCAATGATCAAGTCATGGGCACCCTGCAGGTGCGCGACCGGCAAGGCCCACAGGCCGTCGGCCATTCGGTTGATGTAAAAGTGCCTGCGCTTCGACTCCTCCAAAAAACCGCCGGTGCTATCCAGAAGTTGGAACGAATAGAACACCGTACCGCCTCGCAACTTCAAAACACGATCGAACTCGATCCTGAACCGCCAGCGCTGCTGAGCGTCAAGTACATCCACCTCAACCTCAACGAAAATATCATCAACGGAGCCATCTTCCATCAGGCCCCGCCAGTTGATCTTCACGTATTCTCCCGGTGTGATACCGCTGTAGGTTATCCAGGTATCTAGTGGGCCTGATGCCAGCGCATCCAGATCAACCGAATTTGTCCTCACGTCGAGGTGCGCGACCTCCGGCCTGTCTGGCGTATTCATGAAAGTGTCCTCTGTGACCAATAACCAATCATGGGAATTGGCGACAGGTATATCACCCCACTCAAGCCCCCACACCTGGCAAAAATGCTAGGTGCCAGCGAGGCATACTTCGACTAGTGTCTGCTCATATGCCCGGGCACTACGGTCGTGCACCCACCCTCTTTCACCACGTGTAAAGCGAGCACTTCCACCATGAGCACGGAATCTTCATTACACTCCAACGCCCTGAACTTCATGAGCTTTATGGAAAGTGGGGTAGACACCCGCACCGGGCAATACACCTTGTCCATCAAGCTGCCGGAACTTGGCGCCAATTACTTCCAAGGCCCGGATGTACCCCTCACGTTAACCTTCAACCCGCTCAACATAATCGACTCGGGGTGGGGCAAAGGTTGGAACCTGTTACTGACGCAGTTCACTGAACACAACCAGGTCATCACCACCCATACCGGTGAAACATTCAAAGTTACGGGTACTTCGAGCGATCGCCTGCACATGCCCGAACAAAAACTGCCTCACTTCCATTTCTATCGCGAACCCGCAGGGCCTGGCGGCAACGCACGTTACCGCGTTGTCCACCGCTCGGGCATGGTGGAAATCCTCGAAGTGATGGGCAGTCTGCTCGGGCGCATTGCCCTGCCCGTCGAGGTGTATTCCCCTACCGGGCACAGGCTCAACTTCGCATACAAACCGTTCAACGCTGCCTACATGATGCTCAGCACGATCACCGACGGGAGTGGGCAGATCTTGTTGGAGGTTGAACGTGCCAATGGCCGCATCGAACTTCGCGAGCGGCCGTATGAGGGCGGTGATGGCCAGCCTGTTGCCCGTTATGTGATGAACCTGATCAACGCCGACTGGGTGAAGTCTATTGTGCTGCCAACCCCGGAACAGGCCAGCTGGCGCCTGGAATACCGGGAAGTATTGGGCCATCTGTGCCTTGAGAAAATAGAGACGCCGACCGGTGCGCGCGAGTACTTGCAATACCGCGACGGCGGCCACCTGTTCCCGGTCGGCAGCCGTCGAGATCCCTTGCCCCGTGTCACCCGTCACATCGTCGAACCCGGCCTGGGGCAACCCTCGTTTATGAGTGACTACACCTACCCAAACTCAGCCAACTTCCTGGGCCACGGCATTCAGGTACCCTGGGCCGACGATGGCAGAGATAACCTCTACAAGCACACGGGTGAATATGAATATAAGTCTGTGGAGACGCAGTGTGACGCCCATGAAAAGCCCCTGCGCAGCATCACCCGCACCTTCAACCGTTTTCACCTGCTGACCTCGACCAGGACCGTCCAGAACGAGAGCGTTCACGAGGTCAGCACCACCTACAACCTCCGGGATGTGCCGTTCGACCAGCAACCGCCCACCCTGCAACTGCCCATCGAAGAGCAGACACGCTGGTCGAAGACCAATGACGCGACACGCAGCCGCCTGGAAACCGTCGAGACAACCTACGACACCCACGGCAACGTGACCCTGCGCAAGCTCGCCAACGGTGTGACCGAAACCAGTACCTGGTATAGCACCGAGGAGCAGGACGGCTACCCAGGCGACGCCAATGGTTTTGTTCGCCACCTCAAAAGTAAAACGATCACCCCTGCCAGCACTGGCAAGGTGGCGGCCCCTACCCTTACTCACCACTACCGATACAGCGCTCTGCCACCCCTGGCAGGTAATGCCACAAAGCTCAATCCCATGGTGGTCGAGCATCGCGAAACGCTGGTGCAACAGGGTAAAGAAACGGAACCGCTGGAGCACACCACGTACAGTCACATAGACGCACCCAGTGCCAGCTTGCTGCATGGCCGGCGCTATCAGCAGGTCGTCAAGCGCAACAAGCTCGAGACCACAACCCAGTATCAGTTCACAGTGGTGGTCGCCCCCCTCAGCCTGCACCCGGCCCTGCAAACCATCGAAACCCTGATCGGTTATGACGGCACAGCGCAATCAACCGTGCAGCGACGCTCGTTACTGCTTGGCGAAACACTGTTCGAGCGTGATCAAAGCGGCGTTGAAACCCAGCGGGACTTCGATGTGCTGCGCCGTACCACCCGTGAGCAGGTATCGCCCGGAACACGCTACGAAGCCAGCAGGCACTACGCTTACTCCCTCTGCGCGGCCGACGGCGACATTGCCAGCCAGCAGGTGAAAAACGCGCGAGGGGTCAGCACGCTGACCGAACTGGACGGCCTGGGCAGGCCTGTTACCGAGAAACGGGACAATGTGCTTGAGGCACGGCCAGGTATGTTCGTCGAAATATCAGCCTTCAAGTATGACGCCTTAGGCAACAGTGTTGAAACAACCAGCACGGATTGGCTGCAAGGCAGCAAGTCGCTGACCCTGACGACCCGCTTCCAATACGATGACTGGGGCGAGCAGAGCTGCACCATAGGCCCGGATGGTGTTGAAGAGCACAACGTACTTTGCCCCATCGGCACGCCCACCCACAAAGGCCCCATCCGTCGCACCTGGCGCGAAGGTGGCGAGCTGAAAACACGTACTGTAGTGGTTTCACGGCACGGCAAAAAAGCCAAGTTCACCCAAAAAGCGCGCGCGGTCAGCGCCCGGACCGAAACCTGGCTGAACCTGTTCGACAAGCCGGTGCTGCGCAAGCGCCTGAACGCGCTGGGCGAGCTGCTCGCCGAGCGCAGTTACCGCTACGACGGCCTGGGGCGAACGCTCGAAGAAAAGGACGAGCGCGGCCATTCCACCACGTTCAGTTACGACGCCTGGGGCCGCATGCTCGGCACTCACTTGCCCGACGACACCCAGCTCACACGCACCTATGCCGAACATGCTTCCGACGACCTACCGGCTAGCCTTGTGGTGAAACCGGCCAACGTCCTGCAGCCCGCTCGGCAAATTGGCGCGCAATACCATGACGGGCTCAACCGGCTGATGGGTGCCACCACCGGTAACCGTACCGAGTATTTCCTGTTCCGTGATGGCGAACCGATGCCCCGTCAGCGCATCAGCCCTGCCGGTGAAACCCTCGAACTGGACTACAACTTGCAACTGACCAACGAACCCATCAGCAGTGATGCGCCGGACGATCGCGCCAGCTTCAACTATCACGACTCCAGCGCGCGGCTGCTGAGCTGCAACAACAGACAAGGCAAACGGCGCTTCGACTACAACATCGCCAACCAGTTGGTCGCAGAGCACTGGGATGACAACGGCAGCGGTAAGACCTGGAGCAGAACGCACCTCAGCACGCTTCACGACCGGCTCATGACAACCACTGAAGCCAATGGCGTGAAGACCGAGCACAGCTATGACGACGCCACTGGCCGCCTTGCGTCTACCCGCCAGGGGCTAATGCAGGCTAGCTTTACCTACGATGATCTGGGCCTTGTATCGCATATCAGCAGCCATGACCTGAGCACCGGTAACGTGGTGGAAACCGCAATCACGTACGACGATCAGGACCGCGAGGACAAGCGTACCTGGCGCCAGGCCGGGCATGCCGAACGCACCCAGGAGCAGGTCTGGGGCGATGATGACCTGCTGCAGAGCCGGCATTTGAAAGCCGCCGCGGTGTCGTTGTTGCAAGAGGGCTTCGGGTACGACAAGCGCTCGCGCCTTGTCACCCACACCTGTGCTGGCCTTGAACTGCCTCAAGACCCGCAAGGCCGCAGCATCTCCCGGCAGACTTTCACGTTTGATGCCTACGACAACATCAGCCAAACCACCACATTTTTCGCCGGAGGGCTGCGCCCTGAGCAGGCAAGGTTCATCCATGCCGAAAGCGACCCTTGCCAGCTGCAACGCATCGAGTACAACCCACCGCGTGCGGAGCCCAACCCACGCTTGACCTACGACAAAAATGGCAACCTGACCCGCGACGAGCGCGGCCGCCCGGCCCGCTACGACAGCCAGAACCGGCTGCTTGGCCTCAACCAGGCGGGTGACCCCGACAGCTACGGCCACGACGCCAACGGCCTGTTGATCACCGCCGTGCAAGCGGGCAAGCCGACCCTGCTGCTGCATGACGGCCTGCAGTTGCGCATGGCTGTGCGTGATGGCCTGGAAACACTGTTCCTGCACCAGGGCGAGCAGCCGCTGGGCCAACAGCACACTGGCGTTGGCGCGCAACCACCCGTGCTGCTGCATACCAGCGCCAGCCACAGCGTGGTTGCTGAAAGCCAGGCAGGCAGCCTGGGCGCCATCCGCTACTCGGCGTACGGCGAGCGCCACACCGACGGCCCTGCGCACAGCGCGCTGGGCTACAACGGCGAAGCACTCGACCCGGACAGTGGCTGGTACCTGCTGGGCAACGGCTACCGCGCCTACAACCCTGCGCTCATGCGCTTCAACAGCCCAGATGCGCTCAGCCCGTTCGGTGAAGGGGGATTGAATTACTACGGGTATTGCCAGGGCAACCCGGTGACGTTCCGCGACCCGACCGGGCATTACAGCATCGGCCACTCGGGGCAGAGCCGGTCGCTGGAGGACCTGAGTAGAAACCGGAGCTCAGGCGGTTTCAAGCCAGGCACCATGTTCTGGGTCAATTTAGGGATATCGGTTGCCGCGCTCGCGCTAGGCATCGTCGTAGCTGCCGCCTTGTTGGCTCCCCCAATCGCGGCAGTCGGCTTAGCCGTAGCCGCACCAACAATGGGATTGGGTGCTGCCATGACGACAACCGCAGCAGCGATTGGTACCACGGCGACTGCAATGGTCGTAGGCGCAACTGTGGGGGCTACAGCTGCAGCGTTAGGGGCAGCGTCCTTCATTGTCAGTACCGAAGCAACATTGTCTGGCAGCGAAGCCAGACAAGGAATCGGAACGGCTCTCGGCATCGCGGCGTCAATCGTGGGGTTGCCGCTGTTGGTCGCCGGTACTGCCCAGCTTGTCAAAACGGCAGCTGCGGCCGTTCGGGCAGCTTCGAGTGCTGGCCAGGCATCAGCGCCTGCCGCATCTGCCGCATCTGCCGCATCTGCCGCATCTGCCGCATCTGCCGCATCTGCCACACCCGCTGCATTCGGCGCAATCAGCACACACGGGGTCCCCACCGCAGTTCCAAAGATCAGCGCAAATGCCGTGTTGTTGCGGGCCAGGGGTTTTAACATTTATCGCGCACGCATCTAGAAAATTGTCATTACCGCCGATGGAAGTGTCGAGTGCTGCCCAGGCATCAGCATCCGCCGTAACGACCCGGAGCGTGTTGCAAACTCCGTATTTACGACGAGATTTTATTTGACACGAACTCGCTGACCTCGGAATTAGGTAAATTGAAGCCGCTAGCAAATAATTCACCGCCAACATCACCCTGAATTTCCCGGCGATGTTGCACAAGCCACTAACAGCAAAGCAAGTACGTGTATCTCCGGAGAGTGACTATGAACAATTCAAAATCAACTTCTCTCAAACGCTTCCGCGCCGAAAAAGCCCGGCGCAACTTTCTGAACCTACAAGATGCACCACCAACACCCGCATTGGCTGAACTCACCAAACCCAACGTCCGCGGCATCGTCGACGTCAATGACGGCACGCTGCACAAGGACAGTTTGAAGCAGAACCTGATCGTAGAGATCCCTCAATGGCCTTTTCTGCCCCCCGGCAGTGATCCTTCAGACTACGTAACGCTGCAGTTGCAATTTACCTTGACCGGCGCCGAGCATACCTTTGTGGCTATTGGCCCGGTAAGAAGATTCGAACCACCGATTGTCCCTGGCGACTTCCCACTTATTCTCGAGTTCCCCCAAGACTCCATTCCACGCAATGGCAAACTCTGGCTGCGCTATGAACTCATAGACCATTTAGGCGATAAATACGTTTCTCTCCCTATCGAGTTGATCTGTGACAGCGTCGCCCCATGGAGGGACGACCCAGCGCCCCCACTCCTGCCGCCCAACGAAATCATCAACGAACACTATTTGGTCAACCACCCAGAAGGCATCGAGTTGGACTTGCCTGACTACCAAGACCGGGCACCAGGTGACACTTATCAGGTCTTCTACCTGAAAGAATGGTCCGAAGAAGATACCGATTATGACAACCCAGCCGCTGCAGGCGCCGTTACCGACGACCTCAAAGTCATCTTACCGGCAGACTCAATCCGCCTATTGGGCGATGGCAGGTTCTATATCGTGTACTACCTCTTCGACAAAGCACGCAACCGCAGTCGCATCCGTTTGCCGGCCACGATCGACGTGGTACTCACGCCGGAGCCTGCCAACCTACAGCGACCGAAAGTGCCTTTGGCTACGGATGATGGCGTGCTGAGCTTGGATGATGCTCACGCAGGTGTGGCCGTCGAAATAGAGCTGTACACCAACCGCAAAGACGATGACAAAATCTTGGTGACCTGGGGCTCGACGGTCCTTCCCACAGAGCAGGTAGGCTCAGGTCCATTCCCGATCAAGATTTTCGTTCCCCACCGTGTATTGCGTGACGAGTACGGTAAAGCCACCGGGGTAGTGCCCACCAACGTCAGCTACAAAGTGCTGCGCCATCACGCCCCTTATGGGCCGGCAGACGATGACTTCAATGTTGACTTCTCCGTCGCCGGCCCCGAACGCCCAGACCCAGACCCGACCTGGCCAGTCAACCCCGCCCTGCTTGCGCCAACGATTACCAGCTTCACAGGACTCGAAAACGAGATTGCACTACCAGACCGTGGCCAAGATGCCACCCTGACGTTCGACGTATACCCCGACGCCGCAAACGGCCAGGTAGTGGACTTCTACTGGAACGGCACCCTGGTGACCGAGGCTCGCTGGGTGGTAGATCAAGCCACCGGCACCGAAAAGAGCGTCACGATTCCCTGGAGCTATATCGAGCGTGCAGGCAACGACCCGGCACTGCCCGTGCACTACACCGTACGTGCCAGCCTCACAGCAATCAACGAGCAGGAATCGTCCCCTCTGTACGTGCATGTAACGGCTATCGACATGACGCCGGACGATCTTGAGTTCCATGGCCTTACCGATCGAGGCTGGCTGAGCTGCCCGTCGCTCTGGGACCCCCTCGCCCCCACCGCAGACCCGGCAATCAGGGTTAAGGTACCCGCCCACAAAGGCTCAAAATTACCAGACAACACCACCATAACGCTGTCTTGGTTGATGTATGACGAAACTGTGGGCGGTAACCTGATCGCTGGGGTGGAGAAGCAGGAAACCCTGACATTGACCGAAGACCAGATCAAAAACGGCTTCATCTGGAGGGTCGAGCCCTACCTCCAGCATATCCAGCCCATTTACACGGCCAACCCCCGAGGTGGGCTCGCGCAGGTGAGTTACGTCATCAACACCACCCCCCCCCGTGTATCCAGACCAACCGAGAACAGGATCAGCATGTCCGATCAGGGCACCAACGGTTCTTGCGACTTGACCAGGCCGTGATCCTGCACCAGCAACGGCCTGCCTCCAGGGCCGTTACCTGGTGACGAATTTTCCATCCATTGAGTAGGAGTTTTCCTACATTTTTCGCGACCAACCGTGACTAACCTCGCGGCTTAACAGATCCGTCCCTCACAAATAAGAGAAGGGTCTTACAGGAAAATATTCACTTTGATGGTGCCCCCATGCCAAGTCGCCCTCCCTTCCCTGCCCGCCGCCGTTCACCAGCGGCCGGGTTCATGCTGTTCGGCCCCCTGCTGTTCGCCACCTCTGCCTGGGGCGAAACCCTGATCAGCGACGATACCCAGCTCGGTGCAGGCAGCACGCTGGACAGCTACCGGGTAATCGGCCCAGCCACCCTTACCGCCGAGGGTGCGACGACCCTGCAGATCGCCGCCGAGGCAGGCTCCACCGTGAACCTGTCCGACAGCCAGGTCACCGCCGAAACCAACGCCAATGGCCTGTCGCTCAGAAGCGCCAGCGCCACCGTGCAACGTACCACCATCAGCAGCAACACCCGCGGCCTTGGCTTGAGCAACGGTTCGACCGCCGTGATCAGCGACAGCGTGGTCGAGGGCGGCGTCCAGGGCGCAACCATCAACGCCAGCACTGCCGAACTGCAACGCAGCGCGCTGAGGGGTACTGATGATGCCAGCGAGGGGGTGCGCATGGTGGCGGGCACCCTGACTGCCAAAGAGGGCAGCACCCTCAGTGGTGGCAGCTATGGTGCGCGCATCCTTGAAGACAATGGCCGTGGCGGCTCCACGCTGGTCGTGGACAACAGCCTGGTCGAAGGGCGCAACGGCCCAGCAATCATGGTAGGCCGCGGTGCAGGCTTCGCAGCTTCCGCGCAGATCGACGTGCTCAACGGCGCTACCTTGAGCGGTGGCAATGGCGTATTGCTAGAGGTGGCGGACGACGCTTCCGCCAACCTGCGGGTCAATGACAGCCACTTGCACGGCGATATCGTCGCGGCCGCCGGCGGCACCGCGAACGTGTTGCTGGAGAACCGCGCCACCCTCACGGGCCGCCTGGATAATGTCGCCAGCCTGGGGATCAACAGCGGCGCCGAGTGGGTCCTGATCGAGAACAGCCACACCAGCGACCTCACCCTCAATGAAGGTGCAGTGCGCTTCGGCGGGCCAGGGGACTTCTTCACCCTGTCGGTGGACAAGCTGGCAGGCAACGGCACCTTTATCATGGAGGCTGACTTCAGCACCGCTCAGTCGGACTTCCTTGAGGTGACCGGCACCGCCAGCGGCACTCATCAGCTGCTGATCAGCCCCAGCGGCAATGACCCGCTTGCCGACAACAGCCTGCATGTGGTGCACACCGCCGCGGGCGATGCGCAGTTCTCACTGGCGGGGGGCGCTGTGGACCTGGGTGCGTATTCCTACGACCTGGTGCAACGAGACAGCAACGATTGGTACCTGGACGTAACTACCCGCACGGTCAGCCCAGGCACACAGTCGGTCATGGCACTGGCCAATGTGGCACCCACCATCTGGTATGGCGAGCTGGGCACCTTGCGCAGCCGCATGGGCGAGGTGCGCCGTGACCCGCGCAAGGCCGGTGGCTGGGTACGCACCTACGCCAACCAGTACAACGTTTCGGGCACCTCTGGCGCCGCTTACCAGCAACAGCAGCAAGGGCTGTCGATCGGTACCGACACACCCGTGGCAGCCGGCGACGGTAACTGGCTGGTCGGGGTCACGGCTGGCTACAGCAACTCCGACCTCAACCTCACCCGGGGCTCGTCGGCCAGCGTCGACAGCTACCATGCCGGCGCTTATGCCACCTGGCTGGATCCCGACAGCGGCTACTACTTCGACGCCGTGGCTCGGCTCAACCGGTTCAAGAACCAGGCTGACGTGCGCATGAGCGACGACAGCAAGGCCAAGGGCGATTATGCCGCCCTGGGCGCCGGCGTATCGCTGGAAGTGGGGCGCCAACTGGCCCTGGCAGATGGCTGGTTCGTCGAACCCTTCGCGCAATTGTCCGGGCTTGTGGTGCAAGGCAAGGACTACACCCTGGATAACGGCATGCGTGCCGAAAGCGAACGCACCCGTTCAGTGCTGGGCAAAGTGGGCAGCACCGTCGGGCGCACCTTCACAGCCGGCGAAGGGCGCAGCGTGCAACCTTACCTGCGGGTTGCCGCCGTTCACGAATTCGTCAATGACAACCAGGTGAAAGTGAACGACAACCGCTTCGGCACCGACCTGTCAGGCACGCGCGGCGAAGTGGGTGTCGGAATGGCAGTCGCCTGGGACGATAAATGGCAAGCACACGCCGACTTCGACTACAGCAACGGCAGCAAGATAGAACAGCCGTGGGGCGTTAATTTCGGCGTGCGTTACAACTGGTGACAACGAAGGGAAGGCCCAAGCGCCTTCCCTTTTTCATTTATGCATCAGAGGAAGGGAAGGTCGATGACACAGAAAAAACGCTCCGTAGAAGCGAAATCGTCTACCAGGAAGGCACCTGCCAAGAAAGCGACCGCCAAAGACACAGCCCTCCTCGTACCTCCAAACGTGCCAGAACTGGTGCCCGATATAGAAGGAGGAATACCGAACACAGTGTCGTTCCGGGCAACCTATCTGCCCTTGCGGGTAGAATTCCCCCTGTGGGCTCACTCGAACCCCAGCGAGACGGACGAAGAATATTTATCCTTGTACTGGAACGGCGTGCTGGTTGAAAAGAAGACCTTCAACCAGCCCATCAAGCCTGAAGAACTCTTTATTCTTGTACCCGTTCGCAATATGGTCGAAGGGCCGCACCAGTTGCACTACGAGGTCACCATTTTCAATGACACCCAAGCGGCTTCGCGGCCGCTGGATATCTACATCGACAAGACCCCACCCTTGCTGAACCCGGATGACGACAGGCTTGAGTTTTCCGATTACGTCATCCGCCAGGGAGTCACTGAAGATTACCTCGCGGCCAATGGTGACAAGGTAGAAGCCACTGTCCCTCCCATCCTGGGTGCGGAGGTGGGCGACACCGTGAAGTGGTACTGGAGCGACGACCCCGTGGGCCAGCACATGGTCGGCATGATGACACTTGCCAGCGACCACATTGAAACCCTGGGCGCGCAAAGTATCAGCAAACCGGTCACGCTTATCTATCCCGGTGATTTCATTCGCCAGTCCAGGAACGGTATCCGCTTCGCCCGCTATGAAGTGCAGGACCGGGCCGGTACGGCGCCCCAGCGTGCGCTGGCACGCTCGCTCAGCTCAGACCCTTCTCCCCCGCCACGCGAGCTACCGCCACCACGCATCAAAGAAGCCACAGGCAACGAATACTTCAGCACGCTGGTCCCGAGAGACGCAGTCAATGGCGTGACATTCGTCATCCCGGACGATGCGGACATCAGGCCGAATGAAACCGTCACCGCATTCTGGGGCGAACCAGGAACACTGGGGGGGACCTCCGCCAGCATGCCACCAGGCGTGCGTGAGGTCCGTATCCCACGTGTGCATATCCCGCCGCACATGAACAATCGGGCCGAGTTGCGTTACCAAATCAATAAACCCGATGTGCCGGTCTCTCCCTCACATCATGTTACGGTACGGGCGATCGAAGGCCTACCGATCGTGCAGTGCAGCAAAATCCAGAATGGCGCGATTAACCTGCGCTCAATGGGGGAAAGCGCTACGTTCACATTGGGAGACTGGCAACTCCGGCACACGTCGCAATTCGTCAACGCATGGATTGAAGGGGTGGAGCGCGGCGACGTCTCCAAGGTCATCAGGCTTGCCATCGCCAATGAACTCCCGGTATCCACCGAGGCCGGCATCCTGACACTGGGCGCGGTGAGCAAGACCGACCTGATGAAACTGGCGCTGAACTATCAGTTCCACGTATCGGTAGAGGTCTCGTTCGACGATAAAGTGAGCTGGCTGAAATTCCCCTATGCGGCGGCTACGCTTGAGGACCGGCCGATTTTTTAGTAGACCTTTTAAAAGGTTAAAAAAAAACGCCACTCGAAAGAGTGGCGTTTT
This sequence comes from Pseudomonas sp. DCB_AW, assembly GCF_026240895.1. NCBI lineage: Bacteria > Pseudomonadati > Pseudomonadota > Gammaproteobacteria > Pseudomonadales > Pseudomonadaceae > Pseudomonas > Pseudomonas sp. DCB_AW. The sequence continues at coordinate 24,395 of NZ_JAPFCE010000007.1, read as the reverse complement.
TCATGTTTGGAGCGGGAAACGAGACTCGAACTCGCGACCCCGACCTTGGCAAGGTCGTGCTCTACCAACTGAGCTATTCCCGCATTGTGAAGCATTACCGCTAACCGGCGTGAAGCGCCTTGACGACCTTCACCACCACTGTACCGCATAGACGCCACAGTATTTAAACTGGAGCGGGAAACGAGACTCGAACTCGCGACCCCGACCTTGGCAAGGTCGTGCTCTACCAACTGAGCTATTCCCGCAAATGGCGTCCCCTAGGGGACTCGAACCCCTGTTACCGCCGTGAAAGGGCGGTGTCCTAGGCCACTAGACGAAGGGGACACACAACACTTTTCAGTGCGCCAGATATTGAACCTCACGATTCAACCTGGGCTTTCTTTTCCTGCCCCGCTGTTAAGCGTTGCCGGAGAAACTGGAGCGGGAAACGAGACTCGAACTCGCGACCCCGACCTTGGCAAGGTCGTGCTCTACCAACTGAGCTATTCCCGCAATATGGCGTCCCCTAGGGGACTCGAACCCCTGTTACCGCCGTGAAAGGGCGGTGTCCTAGGCCACTAGACGAAGGGGACACGCTGCAAGCATTTAAATGCTGCTTTCACTCCCTGCCGCGTTTCGCTGTGTGCTTTACGCTGCAAGTGGCGCGCATTCTATGGATGCTTCGAAGATGCGTCAACCCCTTTGTAGAAATTTATTTAAATCAATGACTTCCGGGTGTGCCGAGCGCTGTTTCAGGCAGCCCGCAGGGGTTTGGCGTTGATTTTCTGGCGTCAAGTCAGCATTAATGTGCCAGCATCCAGCCATGGCACAGTTTGCCGATAGAAAGAGAATGCCTGTCAGGGCCTCTCGCGAGCAAGCTCGCGCCTACACTCAATAATGCAAACCTATTCATGAGGCATTAACGGTGACACCACTTCTGATCACTCTGCTCATCGTGGCGGGTATCGCGTTGCTGATCGTGATCGGCTACCTCAACAATGTGGTCGAGAACAGCAAGCTGGAACGCGCACGGTTGAAGATCGAGCTGGCCGACCGCTTGCGCCGCTGCGGCGAAATCACCGAGACCTTCCCTGGCCAGTTCATGACACCGGCCCTTAAGCTGCTGCTGGCCCGCCTGGAGCTGAACCTCAACCAGCGCCAGCTGACGGTGGACAAACACAATGCTGAACTCAAGGCGCGCATCGCCGAGCTGGAAGGCCAGATCGCCCTGGGCGAAAAGATCCCGGTGAACAACCCGCCTAACCCGATCCAGACCGAGGCCAAGGCCAAGGACGTGCGTTTTCTGCTCGAAGCGCTGCACACGCAGGTCGCCCGCGCCGCACAGGAGGGCTTCCTGCCTGCCAACGAGGCCAAGCAGTGGGTCAAGGAGATCCGTCATATCCTGGTGCTGCTGCACATCGAGTTCTTCAACAACCTTGGCCAGCTGGCCTTGCAGAAAGCTCAGCCGGGCCAGGCACGCCTCGCCTTCGAGCGGGGTGTGCAGTATTTGCGCAAGCAGCCTGAGCCGAAGGTGTATGAAGAGCAGCTGACCTACTTGGAGAAACTGCTGGCACGGGCCAACGCCCAGGTGATGGACCGCATGGCACCGGCGGAGGACGAGCACAACGAACTGACCGACGGGCTCAAGACCGACGAGGAAGAGACCTGGAAGAAGAAGGCGATGTACGACTGATACGCTAACCTGTGCCGGCCCTGTGGGAGCGGGCTTGCCCCGCGAACACCGGCGCAGCCGGTGCCATGCATCGCGCGCCCCATTCGCGGGGCAAGCCCGCTCCCACAAGGGCCAGTACAGGCAATACAGCAATCAGCAGTCGGTCAATTCCAGAAAGATCGCCGCCAACCGCTCCAACCCCACCTGGTCCGCCTCACTGAACCGCCCCACCTTCGGGCTGTCCAGGTCCAGCACTCCAATCAACCTGCCCGCCTTCACCAACGGAATCACCAGCTCGCTGTTGGACGCGCTGTCACAAGCGATATGCCCCGGGAACGCATGCACGTCTTTCACACGCTGGGTTTGCCGCGTGGCCGCAGCCGCGCCACACACACCCTTGCTGAACGGAATGCGCACACACGCCACCTGCCCCTGGAACGGCCCGAGCACCAGCTCTTCATTGCGGTTCAGGTAAAACCCCGCCCAGTTCAGGTCGTCCACCTGGTTATAGAGAAACGCCGAAAACTGCGCGGCGTTGGCGATGAAGTCACGCTCGTCGGCAAACAGCGCCTGCACTTGCGCGGCCAGCAGGTTATAGCCATCGAGGCCAGCGCCACTGGCATTGAGGTCGATCATTTACTTTTGCTCCAGCAATTGCAGCCCGACCCAGTAGCGGGCGAACTGATAGGCACAACGGCCATTACGGTTGCCGCGGCCAGTGGCCCAGCGCACGGCGAGGATGTCCAGGGCTTCGTCCCGCTGCCAGTTCAACCCGGCAGGGCGCGCCAACTGGCCGATCCAGTGTTCGACCACATTAAGGAAGTGGTCCTGGGTGAAGGGGTAGAACGACAGCCACAGGCCAAAGCGGTCAGACAGGGCGATCTTGTCTTCCACGGCTTCGCTGGGGTGCAGCTCGCCGTCGATGCGCTTCCAGTTCTCGTTGTCGCTTTCTTTTTCCGGCACCAGGTGGCGACGGTTGGAGGTGGCGTACAGCAAGACATTGTCGGGGGCCTGCTCCAGCGAGCCGTCGAGCACACTCTTGAGCACCCGGTAGTCGCCCTCCCCGGCTTCGAACGACAGGTCGTCGCAGAACAGGATGAAGCGCTGCGGCAGTTTTTGCAGTTGCTCGACCACCCGCGGCAGGTCGGCCAGGTGGTCGCGCTCGATTTCGATCAGGCGCAGGCCGGCACCTTCGTGCTCGGCCAGCAAGGCGCGCACCAGCGACGACTTGCCGGTGCCACGCGAGCCCCACAGCAAGGCGTGGTTGGCGGGCAGGCCATTGATGAACTGGTGGGTGTTGCGGCCCAGCTGGTCACGTTGCTGGTCGACCCCGATCAGGTCGCTCAGGCGGATGTCCAGGCTGACTTCAAGGGGCATCAGGTAACCGGTGCGGCCATCGCGCTGCCAGCGGGCGGCCAAGGTGGTGTGCCAGTCGATGTCCGGGCGTGGTGCGGGCAACAGCGGCTCAAGGCGCGCCAGTACCGATTCGGCGCGGTCCAGGAAAGCAATCAAGCGAGCGTCCATGACGACTCCTACAAATTCAGATTCTGGGATGCAGTGCCGGCCTCTTCGCGGGTAAACCCGCTCCCACAGGTACTGCACAGCGCTGAAGGCTGCGAAATAACCTGTGGGAGCGGGTTTACCCGCGAAGAGGCCGGCACTGCATACAAGCAATCAAGGTTGAATGTGTGACAGACCCGCCAGCAGCCGGGGCTATTCGGCTATGCTTGCGCAGCGCAAGGGACGTGAAACCGGCTCGGGACTCATGGATATCAAGTTCACCAATCGCCTGTCATACAAGCAAGCCCGGCTGACAGTCCTGGTCGGCTTCATCCTGGGAACATTGCTCAGTCTCATCCAGATCGGCATCGATTATGCCAGCGAAGACGCATCCATCAACCGTGAAGTGCGTGCACTGCTGCAAATCAGCCACAACCCGGCGTCGCGCATCGCCTACAACATCGATGCCGAACTGGCCCTGGAGCTGACCCGCGGCCTGCTGCAATCGCCAGCGGTGATCCGCGCCCGGCTGATCGACAACAATGATACCGTGCTGGCCGACGTCGAGCGCCCACGCCTTGAAGACCGCTACCGCCCGCTCAGCGACTTCCTGTTCGGCGAGCAGCGCCAGCTTCAAGACCGCCTGTTTCTCGCCCATATGCCCAATGAATACCTGGGCACCCTGTACCTGGACGTCGACACCTACGCCTTCGGCAGCCGCTTCCTCGACCGCGCCGGCATCACCCTGTTCAACGGCTTCGCCCGCAGCCTGGTGCTGACCGGGATCCTGCTGGCGCTGTTCTACATGATGCTGACCAAACCGCTGGTGACCGTGATTGGCGCGCTCAGCGGCAGCGACCCGCGCAAGCCGCGGCAAACCCGGCTGGAATGCCCCCACGGCCACGAACACGACGAGATCGGCGTGCTGGTCAAAGTCGCCAACCAGCAGTTCGTCAGCATGGCCACCGAGATCGAGCAGCGGCGTAACGCTGAAAACCGCCTGACCCAGTACCTGAACGAGCTGGAAGACATCGTGTCGGCGCGCACCGACCAGCTCAAGGCCAGCAACAGCAGCTTGAGCCTGTCTAACCAAGAGCTCGAAGAAGCCCGGCGCCGGGCCCTGGACATGGCCCAGGCGCGCGCGGCCTTCCTGGCCAACATGAGCCACGAAATCCGCACCCCGCTCAACGGCATGCTCGGCATGATCGCCCTGGCCCTGGACAGCCCGCTGCCCAGCGAGCAGCGCCAACAGATGACCATCGCCCACGACTCGGGCAAGGTGCTGGTGGAGCTGCTGAACGATATTCTCGACCTGTCCAAGTTCGATGCCGGCCAGTTGGAGCTCGAACGCATTGCCTTCGACATGGGCTCGATGGTCGAGGACACCGCCAACCTGCTGTCGCAGAACACCGCGCAAAGCGTAGAGCTGACCTGCCTTATCGCCCGCGACTTCCCCAGCAGCGTGCTCGGCGACCCGACACGGGTGCGCCAGATCGTCAGCAACTTGTTGTCCAACGCGCTCAAGTTCACCCGCTTCGGCCGCGTCGACATCCGCCTGGTGACGATTGTCGGCGGTGTACGCCTGGAAGTGCGCGATACCGGCATCGGCATCCCCGAGGAGGCGCAGGCGCGGATTTTCCAACCCTTCACCCAGGCTGGCGCTGGCATCACCCGCCAGTACGGCGGCACCGGCCTGGGCCTGGCACTGACGCGCAACCTGTGCAAGGCGATGCAGGGGCACCTGCATATCCAGTCCGAACCAGGCTTTGGCAGCCGCTTCAGCGCAGAGCTGCCACTGGCCGTGCACACTGAAGCCATCCCGCCGGCGCCGCTGCAGGGCCGCGTGGTGGCCCTGAGCGATGCCAGCAGCGGGCTGCATGAGCTGCTGCAAGACCTGCTGCCCGCCTGGGGCCTGGCGTACCAACGCCACGACAGCAGCGCAGGCCTGCACACTGCGACGTTCGACCTGCTGATCACCGACGACCTGGAGCACCTGCTGGCGCTGCGCCCTGCACTGAAAACGCCCATCCTGCTGGTGACGGCCTACGGCAATTTCCTGCCCAATGAGCAATCCATCAACCTTGCGCCGCTGCATCAACTGGCCCGGCCACTGGCGCGCAATGCGCTGTACCAGACGCTACGGCGCATCCTGCAAGGCCACGAGCCCGAGCACCCGCTGGCCAACCCGCACACCTCCCCGGAACAAGGCCGTGCACGGATTCTGCTGGTGGAGGACAACCCGGTGAACCAACTGGTGGCCAAGGGCATGCTGGCCAAGCTCGGCTGCCAGGTACAGCTGGCCACCCAGGGCGCCGAGGCCCTGGCGTGGCTAGAACAAGAGGATTTCGACCTGGTGCTGATGGACTGCAACATGCCGGTGATGGACGGCTACGAAGCCAGCCGGCGTATCCGCCAGAGCGGCCGCTGGCCAGACTTGCCGATCGTCGCGCTCACCGCCAATGCCATGCCCGAAGAGCGCGAACGCTGCCGGGCGGCGGGCATGAACGACTACCTGGCCAAGCCGTTCCGCCGCGAAGAGCTGCTGGCGCTGGTCGAGCACTGGGTGCCGATCAGCGGCTGAGCAGGCGCTCGATGTCTGCTTCCAGTGCCTGCGGTTTGGTGGTCGGCGCATAGCGCGTGACCTGGCCGCTGGCCGGGTCGACCAGGAACTTGGTGAAGTTCCACTTGATCTTCTGGCTGCCCAGCAGGCCGGGGGCGCGCTGTTTGAGCTCGACGAACAGCGAGTGAGCACCCGGCCCGTTGACCTCGACCTTGCGAAACAGCGGGAAGCTCACGCCGAAATTGCGCTCGCAAAACTGCGCGATGTCCCGCGCTTCGCCCGGCTCTTGCTTGCCAAACTGGTTGCAAGGGAAGCCCAGCACCACCAGGCCGCGCTCGCGGTAGGCCTGCCACAACTGCTCCAGGCCTTTGTATTGCGGGGTAAAGCCGCACTGGCTGGCGGTGTTGACCACCAACAGGACTTTGCCTGGGAAGTCACCGAGCTTCTTGTGCTCGCCACCCAGGGTCACGCAAGGGATGTCCAGCATCGATCCAGCCATGTTCAGGCTCCGGTCAGTCACGTGGTCGAAGGTCGATGCACACCGAGTTGATGCAATAGCGCAGGCCGGTCGGGGGTGGCCCGTCGGGGAACACGTGGCCCAGGTGCGCATCGCAGCGGGCGCAGGTGACTTCGGTGCGGATCATGCCGTGGGTGGTGTCGCGAATCTCGATCATCGCGCTGTCTTCGATCGGCGCGTAGAAGCTCGGCCAGCCGCAGCCAGAATCGAACTTGGTTTGCGCATCGAACAGCGGCAGGCTGCAGCAGATGCAATGGTAGATACCATCACGGCGCTCGCTGTTGTACTTGCCGCTGAACGGCCGCTCGGTGCCTTTGAGGCGGCACACCTGGTACTGCTCGGGGTCGAGCATCGACCGCCATTGTTCAAGTGTCTTCTCGATCTTTTGCATGTAGGGACCTCGACAGGCTTAATTTCACCCCGCGCCGTCTTTTCCGTAACGCGGGTGGCACGTATATTAGTTGGCTTCGTGTGCCAGGCGTTCAGTCTGGCACCCGCTTCCTGCCCTTTCAAACCTTTCGAAAGGGCGCGGTGCGTATTCTCAACCGGGACCCCATCATGCAGTTCAGCAAATCGAACAAGCTCGCCAATGTCTGCTACGACATTCGCGGCCCAGTGCTCAAGCACGCCAAACGCCTGGAGGAGGAAGGCCACCGCATCCTCAAGCTGAACATCGGCAACCCGGCGCCGTTTGGCTTCGAGGCGCCGGACGAAATCCTCCAGGATGTGATCCGCAACCTGCCCACCGCGCAGGGCTACAGCGACTCCAAAGGGCTGTTCAGCGCGCGCAAGGCGGTGATGCAGTACTGCCAGCAGAAGGAAATCGAAGGCGTCACCATCGAGGACATCTACCTCGGTAATGGCGTGTCCGAGCTGATCGTCATGTCGATGCAGGCGCTGCTCAACAACGGCGACGAAGTGCTGATCCCGGCCCCCGACTACCCGCTGTGGACCGCCGCAGTGAGCCTGGCTGGCGGCAAGCCGGTGCACTACCTGTGCGACGAACAGGCCGACTGGTTCCCTGACCTTGAAGACATCAAGGCCAAGATCACCCCGAACACCAAGGCCCTGGTGATCATCAACCCGAACAACCCGACCGGCGCGGTGTACTCCAAGGAGCTGCTGCTGGGCATGCTGGAGCTGGCGCGCCAGCACAACCTGGTGGTGTTCTCCGACGAGATCTACGACAAGATCCTCTACGACGAAGCCGTGCACATCAGCACCGCCTCGCTGGCCCCCGACCTGCTGTGCCTGACCTTCAACGGCCTGTCCAAGTCGTACCGGGTGGCGGGTTTCCGTTCCGGCTGGCTGATCATCTCGGGGCCCAAGCACCACGCCCAGAGCTACATCGAAGGCATCGACATGCTGGCCAACATGCGCCTGTGCGCCAACGTGCCGGCCCAGCATGCCATCCAGACCGCCCTGGGCGGCTACCAGAGCATCAACGACCTGGTGCTGCCACAAGGCCGCCTGCTGGAGCAGCGCAACCGCACCTACGAGCTGCTCAACGACATCCCGGGCGTGAGCTGCGTGAAGCCGATGGGCGCGCTGTATGCGTTCCCGCGGATCGACCCGAAGGTCTGCCCGATCCTCAATGACGAGAAGTTCGCGCTAGACCTGCTGCTGTCGGAAAAACTGCTGATCGTGCAAGGTACAGCGTTCAACTGGCCATGGCCGGACCACTTCCGCGTGGTGACCTTGCCGCGGGTGGACGACCTGGAAGCGGCGATCGGGCGGATCGGGAATTTCCTGCGGACTTATTCGCAGTAACTGAAGGCCTCTTCGCAGCACAAGGCTGCTCCTACAGGTGTACGCGTTCTCCTGTAGAAGCAGCCTTGCGCTGCGAATGGGCTGCAAAGCAGCCCCAAATGTTTCTTACATCCTGCAACGCTCTACCTCACAGCCCCCACCGCATCCTCTGCCATACTCCGCCGTACACAGTTTGAAATAGTCGCCCGATTGAATCGGCACGGCTTGCACCTTATATACCCCGCAGTAAGCAACACACTCATCCGTCAGGAGAACGTAACAACCATGATGCGCATTCTGTTGTTTGTAGCCACCAACCTCGCGGTGGTGCTGGTTGCAAGCATTACCCTGAGCCTGTTCGGTTTCAACGGGTTCATGGCCGCCAACGGGGTCGACCTCAACCTCAGCAGCCTGCTGGTGTTCTGCGCCGTGTTCGGCTTTGCCGGCTCCCTTGTCTCGCTGTTCATCTCCAAGTGGATGGCGAAGATGACCACCGGCACCCAGATCATCTCGCAGCCGCGCACCCGCCACGAACAGTGGCTGCTGCAAACGGTCGAGGAGCTGTCGCGCGAGGCCGGCATCAAGATGCCCGAAGTGGGTATCTTCCCGGCCTACGAGGCCAACGCCTTCGCCACCGGCTGGAACCGCAACGACGCCCTGGTAGCGGTGTCCCAGGGCCTGCTGGAGCGTTTCTCGCCCGATGAAGTGCGTGCCGTGCTGGCCCACGAGATCGGCCACGTGGCCAACGGTGACATGGTCACCCTGGCGCTGGTGCAGGGCGTGGTGAACACCTTCGTGATGTTCTTTGCCCGCATCATCGGCAACTTCGTCGACAAGGTCATCTTCAAGAACGAAGAAGGCCAGGGTATTGCCTACTACGTCGCGACCATCGTTGCCGAGCTGATCCTGGGCATCCTGGCCAGCATGATCGTCATGTGGTTCTCGCGCCGCCGCGAGTACCGTGCCGACGAAGCCGGCGCACAACTGGCCGGCACAGCCGCGATGATCGGCGCCCTGCAGCGCCTGCGTGTGGAGCAAGGCCTGCCAGTCCATATGCCGGACACCATGAAGGCCTTTGGCATCAATGGCGGCCTCAAGCACGGCCTGGCCGGGCTGCTGATGAGCCACCCGCCGCTGGAAGACCGTATCGAGGCACTGCGCCGTCGCGGTTGATCCACCCGGCAAAAACAAGAAAGGGCGACTTCGGTCGCCCTTTTTTGTGGGTGGCCCCCTTCAGAGGCCTATGCGATACACCCGCTCGAGCAGGCTGGTAGCACCGGCCTGGGCAAATTTCGGGCTCTGCTCGATGATTTCCAGCACCTCCAGCGGCTCCACCTGCCGACCGGCAAACCCGTGCCGCACCTCATCATCGGCCACCGAAAACGGCGGGCCAGCCAACAGCGCCTGGTCATAATCCAGCGTTACCAACAGCCCTTGGCACCCCGCTGGCAGCACGTCAGCCAACAGCCGCATGTAGCTCAGGCGCATCTCGGGCGGTAAAGCAATCAACGCCGCACGGTCATAGAACCCCGCGCAATCTGCTACATCCTGGGCCTGCAAGGCAAAGAAGTCGCCGCACCACAGCTCTACTTCGGCGCTGCGCCAAACCTCGAACGCGCCCTTCTGCGTAACGTCTGCCTCAAGACCGTGCTCCTGGAAAAAGCCCTCCACTGCCCGCCGCGACAGCTCCACCCCCAGCACCCGATGCCCCTGCCCTGCCAGCCAGGCCAGGTCTAGGCTCTTGCCACACAACGGCACCAGCACACGGCTGCCAGCCGGCAGCGCCAGCGCTGGCCAGTGCGCTTGCAGGTAGGGGTTGACCTGCGCTTGATGGAAGCCGATCTGGTTGTCGGCCCATCGTTTGTGCCAGAACGCTGGCTCCATGGTTGCTCCTGTACTTATCAAGCGCTTCGATACATAGCGCAGAAAACTTGGTTTGGATTTCGATCGATAACTGATCGAAGATGACTGCATCTTAACCCTCAGGACATCACCATGCTGCCCAGCCTGTTCATTTCCCATGGTTCCCCCATGCTTGCCCTGCAGCCAGGCGCCAGCGGGCCGGCCTTGGCCGGGTTGGCGAACGCCCTGCCGCAACCCATGGCGATCGTGGTGGTGTCGGCGCACTGGGAAAGCCGTGAGCTGCTGGTGACCGGCAGCCAGCAGCCCGAGACCTGGCACGACTTCCACGGTTTCCCCCAGGCGTTGTATGCCGTGCAGTACCCGGCACCGGGTGCCCCTGCGCTGGCCGAGCAGGTGTGCGCATTGCTGGGCGCTGCCGGCTTGCCGGCGCGCACCGATGCGCACCGGCCGTTCGACCATGGCGCCTGGGTGCCGTTATCGCTGATGTACCCGGGCGCCAACATCCCGGTGCTGCAGGTGTCGCTACCCAGTCAGCTGGGGCCTGCCTTGCAACTCAAGGTTGGCCAGGCACTGGCAGGCTTGCGCGCGCAGGGGGTACTGCTGGTGGGCTCGGGGAGCATTACCCATAACCTGGGCGAACTGGACTGGCACGCCGGGCCGGACGTGATCGAGCCTTGGGCGCTGGCATTTCGGGATTGGGTGGTGGCGCGGCTGCAGGAGGATGACCGGGAGGCGCTGGTGGGTTACCGGCAAGCGGCACCGTTTGCGGTGCGTAACCATCCCAGTGATGAGCATTTGCTACCGCTGTTTTTTGCCCTCGGCGCCGGGGGCACGTTCGGCATCGTCCACCAAGGGTTCACCTTGGGCGCACTGGGGATGGATATCTACAGGTTCGACTGAAACACCAATCCCCTGTAGGAGCAGCCTTGTGCTGCGAAGAGGCCGGTGCAAGCAGCGAGCATTCACTGTGGTTGCACTGGCCTCTTCGCAGCACAAGGCTGCTCCTACACGGGCCGTGTGTGCTTCATACAGGCAAAAAAAATCCCCAGCTCAGGCCGGGGATTTTTTTATTACGCCAGGATCAATCTTCGCGGTAGCGACGCAGCTTCAGCTGCTTGCCAGCCACGCGGGTGTCCTTGAGCTTGGACAGCAGACGCTCCAGGCCATCTTCCGGCAGCTCGACCAGGCTGAAGCTGTCGCGTACCTGGATACGGCCGATAGCGTCACGGGCCAGGCCGCCTTCGTTGAGGATCGCACCCAACAGGTTCTTGGCAGCGATGCCGTCACGGGCACCCAGGGCAGTACGGCAACGCACGCGGCCTTCAGCCAGCGGCATTGGCGCACGACGCTCACGGTCACCACGGTCACTGCGCTCGCCACGCTCTGCACGCTCACCAGTACGCTCACGCGGTGCACCAACGCCCGGTACCAGCGGCTGCTCGCGCTCTACGGCAGCCAGGTCCAGCGCCTGACCATTGGTGGCTTTGCGCAGCAAGGCCGAAGCCAGGGCACGCGGGCTGCAACCCAGGTCGGTGGTCAGACGGTCGAGCAGGTCGCCATGGCTGGCTTCCGATTCGGCCACCAGCGGCGCCAGGCTCGAGGTCAGTTTCTTGATGCGAGCATCCAGAACGGCCTGGGCATTCGGCAGGCGTGCTTCGGCAACTTTCTGCCCGGTAACACGCTCGATCACTTGCAGCATGCGGCGCTCACGCGGGGTGACCAGCAGCAGTGCACGGCCTTCGCGACCGGCACGGCCGGTACGGCCGATACGGTGAACGTAGGACTCTGGGTCGTACGGCATGTCAACGTTGAACACGTGCGTGATGCGCGGTACGTCCAGACCACGGGCAGCGACGTCGGTGGCGACGACGATGTCCAGGCGGCCATCCTTGAGCGAGTCGATAACGCGCTCACGCTGGTTCTGGGCGATGTCGCCGTTCAGCGCAGCAGCCTTGTAGCCCTTGGCTTCCAGCGCGGCGGCCAGGTCCAAGGTGGCTTGCTTGGTACGCACGAAGGCGATCAGCGCGTCGAACTCTTCAACTTCCAGCAGACGCAGAACAGCCGGGATCTTCTGGTCGGCATGGACCATCAGGTGAGCCTGGTCGATCGCGGTAACGGTCTGGGTCTTGCTCTGGATCTTGACGTGCTTGGGTTCACGCAGGTGACGTTCAGCGATCGAGCGGATCGACGACGGCAGGGTTGCGGAGAACAGAACGGTCTGACGGCTAGCTGGGATTGCGTCGAAGATTACTTCGAGGTCATCCATGAAGCCCAGCTTGAGCATCTCGTCGGCTTCGTCCAGTACCAGGTACTGTACGGTCGACAGGACTTTTTCGTCACGACGCAGGTGGTCGCACAGACGGCCTGGGGTAGCGACGACGATTTGCGCGCCGTTACGGATGGCACGCAGCTGTGGGCCCATCGGGGCACCACCGTAAACAGCGACCACGTTAACGCCCGGCATCTGCTTGGCGTAGGTTTCGAAAGCGGTAGCAACTTGCAGCGCCAACTCACGGGTTGGCGCCAGGATCAGGGCTTGCGGTTCGCGCTTGCTCACGTCGATCTTATTGAGGATCGGCAGGGCGAAGGCAGCGGTCTTGCCGGTGCCAGTCTGCGCCTGGCCGATCATGTCGTGACCGGCGAGGATGATCGGGATCGACTGATGCTGAATGGCGGACGGCTCTTCATAGCCGGTAGCCAGTACAGCAGCAACAATATTCGGATTGAGATCGAGAGCGGCGAATCCGCCGGTTTCCTGGGTCATGGGTCTGCCTCTAGGTGCATCCGCAAAGACCCATGCTCCAAAGCTGCACATGCCTTGAAAGACCAGAAGGTCACCCAGGCAGCTTTGGCGGCGGGGATTTGCGAAAACGATTGAAAAAGAAAAACTTGGGAAGGTCCGCCTAGCGGACGTGCAGCCGAAGCTGGACTCGGAGGATTTGCACCACCTGATTTTGAGGTCCGCTAAAAGACCGGCGCGTACTATACCCGAATTAACGGGTTACGTGAGGAAAATTTTCGGTAGACCGGAGCCACCCTATAGCCATTAGCGACCACCGGCTGAATCGTTAATTCGCATCCCCTTGTAGGAGCAGCCTTGCGCTGCGAAGAGGCCATTGCAGGCAGCGTAAATTCTTGCTGCTTTCACCGGCCTCTTCGCAGCACAAGGCTGCGCCTACAAGGGGATGTCATCTGCTCAGGTAGCAGGCCGAATTTCTTTGATCAGCCCGTCAAGGCTATACCCCAACTGCGGCGCCAGCGCCTCAGCCCGCGCCCGCAGCCCTTGCATGTCCAGCGTTTGCTCAAGGTCCGCCGGCACCAAGAGGATCACGTTGCCCTCCTTCACCGGCAACTCCCAATAATGCCGGTGGTACAAGCCGCGCAGCAGCGCCGCGCCCAGCGGCCTGCCGTCATCGCTGGCCCACTGGTTGATCACCAGCCACCCCCCAGGGTTTAGCTGCTTCTGGCAGTTGTCCAGAAACCCCCAGGCCAGATGCCCGACACCCGGGCCAAAGTCGGTGTACAGGTCGACGAAGACCAGGTCGGCCTTTTCTGCGCTGGGCAACAGCTCGATGGCATCGCCCACCCGCACATACAGGCGCGGGTCATCGTCCAGGCCCAGGTATTCCATGGCCAGGCGCGGCACGTCCGGGCGCAGCTCGATGGCTTCGATATCGTCCAGCGGCAGAAACTTCATGCAGGCCTGGGTCAGCGTGCCGGCGCCCAGGCCCAGAAACAGCGCACTCTCGGGCTGCGCGTGGCACAAGGCGCCGACCAGCATGGCGCGGGTGTAGTCATATTCCAGCCAGCTGGGGTCGGCGGTGAATACGCAGCTCTGCTCGATCGCATCGCCGAATTCGAGAAAACGGTAGTCGTCCACCTCGTACACGCTGATGACGCCAAAGGCATCTTCGACCCGTGCCAGTAGCCGCTCTTCCCGTTCCGCCGTCATGTTCGCCACTCGCCCGTGCAAAAACGCGCATTGTCCGCCAACACCCCCGATGCAACAAGCGCGGCGGCAACTGTTACCATGACCCAAAGCCTACAACCCACAAGATCGAGCCCGAAATGAACGCACCGTGGAGCCCTGACAGCTGGCGTGCCCTGCCTATCCAGCAGCAACCGACCTACCCCGACGCCGCGCACCTGCTCAAGGTCGAACAGACCTTGGCCAGCTACCCGCCGCTGGTGTTCGCGGGCGAGGCCCGCGAGCTGCGCCGGCAGTTCGCCGAAGTCACCGAAGGCCGCGCGTTCCTGTTGCAGGGCGGCGACTGCGCCGAGAGCTTTGCCGAGTTTTCCGCCGCGAAGATCCGCGACACGTTCAAGGTGCTGCTGCAGATGGCCATCGTCATGACCTTTGCTGCCGGCTGCCCGGTGGTCAAGGTCGGGCGCATGGCCGGGCAATTTGCCAAGCCGCGCTCTGCGGGCGACGAGACCATCGGCAACGTCACCCTGCCCGCCTACCGTGGCGATATCGTCAACGGCATCGGTTTTGACGAAAAAAGCCGCATCCCCGACCCGGACCGCCTGCTGCAGGCCTACCACCAAGCCACCGCTAGCCTCAACCTGCTGCGCGCCTTTGCCCAAGGTGGCTTTGCCGACCTGCACCAGGTGCACAAGTGGAACCTGGACTTCATCGCCAACTCGGCGCTGGCCGACAAGTACCATCAATTGGCCAACCGTATCGACGAGACCCTGGCCTTCATGCGTGCCTGCGGGCTGGACAGCGCGCCGCAACTGCGCGAGACCAGCTTCTTCACCGCCCACGAAGCGTTGCTGCTCAACTATGAAGAAGCCTTCGTGCGCCAGGACAGCCTGACCGGCGACTACTACGATTGCTCGGCGCACATGCTGTGGATCGGCGACCGCACGCGCCAGCTCGACGGCGCCCATGTCGAGTTCCTGCGCGGCGTGCACAACCCCATCGGGGTCAAGGTCGGCCCCAGCATGAACCCCGAAGAACTGATCCGCCTGATCGACACCCTCAACCCGAGCAACGACCCCGGCCGGCTCAACCTGATCGTGCGCATGGGCGCCAACAAGGTCGGCGACCACCTGCCAGGGTTGATCCGCACTGTCGAGCGCGAGGGGCGCAAGGTGCTGTGGAGCTCCGACCCCATGCACGGCAACACCATCAAGGCCAGCAGTGGCTACAAGACCCGTGACTTTGCGCAGATCCTCGATGAGGTGAAGCAGTTCTTCCAGGTGCACCAGGCCGAAGGCAGCCATGCAGGCGGGATTCACATCGAGATGACCGGGCAGAACGTCACCGAATGCATCGGCGGCGCCCGCCCGATCACCGAAGACGGCCTATCGGACCGTTACCACACCCACTGCGACCCGCGCATGAATGCCGATCAGTCGCTGGAACTGGCGTTTCTGATTGCCGAAACCCTCAAGCAGGTGCGCCGCTAAACCGCCGCACCTACAAAAAACGGCCTATTTGCGCAGCGGATCATCCCAGAAGTGCCGCTCGGCCTCTTGCTGGATATCCGCCCGGCTCAAGCCCAGGTCATGCAGTGTGGCATCGCTGAGGCTGGCCAGCTCCTGGCGCTGACGGTACAGCTCCCACCAACGCGCCGGGCGCTGCAGGGCTGCGTGCCACAGGTGGTTCAGGGAAAAGGCAGGTTGCTGGATGCTGCTGACATGACCTTTCATCGTGAAGCCCTCCGTGTTGATGGCTCCAGTCTCGCGCCGGGCTTAAGATCAATCCAACGAATGTTTCTGATGCCATGCATCTCGGAGATTGATGCAATGTCCCAGTATCAAAGCCTTGATGCCGACGTATTGCGCACCTTCGTCGCCATTGCCGAGCAAGGCGGTTTCACCCGCGCCGGCGAGGTGGTCAACCGCACCCAGTCGGCGGTCAGCATGCAAATGAAACGCCTGGAGGAAGACATCCTGCAGCGCCAGCTGTTCGAGCGCGAGGGCCGCCAGGTACGCCTCACCGCTGAAGGGCAGGTACTGCTTGGCTATGCCCGGCGCATCCTCAAGCTGCACGGCGAAGTGTTCAATACCTTGCGCATGCCGCACATGGTCGGGGTTGTACGCATCGGCACACCCGACGATTACGCCATGCGCTTTCTGCCGACCATCCTGTCGAGTTTTGCCCAGGCTTACCCGCTGGTGCAGGTGGAGGTGCATTGCGATTCGTCAAAGCAATTGATGTTGCGCCAGGACCTGGACCTGACCATCGTCACCCGCGAACCGGGCAACGAAGTCGGCCAGCTGTTGCGCCAGGAACGGCTGGTGTGGGCTGCCGCCGAAGGGTTTTGCCCGCAGGAGCAACGGCCCATGCCGGTGGCGCTGTTCAACACCGACTGCTTTTGCCGCGCCTGGACCTGCAATGCGCTAGAAGCGCAAGGCATCGACTACCGCATTGCCTACACCAGCCCAAGCCTGGCGGCGATCTTTGCCATCGTCACTGCCGGGTTGGCGGTGACGGCACAGTTGCAGAGCCTGATCGGCGGCAACATACGGATTTTGGGCGAGAGCGACGGGCTGCCGCAGTTGCCGGTGGCCAATGTGATGCTGGTGCGCAGCACGCAGCACCCGTCCCCGATCACCGATTGCATGGCCGATTACATCGTCGAAGGGTTCAAATAGATCAGTGGCAGCCATAGCTTTGTGTAGGAGCAGCCTTGTGCTGCGAAGAGGCCGGTGATTTCAGCGACATTTTGCGAAGCTTGGACGGGCCTCTTCGCAGCGCAAGGCTGCTCCTACAGGGAGATGGCTGCTGCATGTGCGCTTAAAGCTCAAACCCCAACATCACCGCACACACCACCAGGAACGCACAAAACATCGCCCGCAACACTTTCTCTGGCAGGGCATGCGCCAACCTCACCCCCCAGCTGATGCTGAGCAGCCCACCCACCGCCAAGGGGATCCCTACCCCCCAGTCAACACTCTGGTGCACGCCATAGGTCAACAGGGTCACCGTCGTACTGGGCGCCGCCAACGCCAGCGACAACCCCTGCGCCAGCACCTGCGTGGTCCCGAACACACTGGTCAGAATAGGCGTGGCAACCACCGCGCCCCCTACCCCGAACAGCCCACCCATGGTCCCGGCAAAACTCCCCAGCACGCCCAGCCACGGCCAGGCGTAACGCAGTTCAGGGCTGGGCGGCGCGACCTTGAGGAACATCCGCGCCACGTTCCACACCGCCAGCGCCACCAGAAAGCCGACAAAACCCAGCCGCATGGACTGGGCATCGATGCCCACCGCCCAAATCGACCCCAGCCAGGCGAACAGGAAACTGCACAGTGCCAACGGCAGCGCATGGCGCAGCTCGATGCGGTTGCGCTGGTGGTAGCGCCACAGCGCCAGCAACACATTCGGCACCACCATCACCAACGCAGTGCCCTGCGCCAGCTGTTGGTCCAAGCCGAACAACACCCCCAGCGCCGGGATTGCTATCAACCCGCCGCCAATGCCGAACAAACCACCCATGGTGCCCAGGGCAGCGCCCAACGCGATATACAACAACCACTCGATCATCAGGGCCTCTGCGCCTCTCGCTTGCAATGGTGAGCATGCTACCGAGTCGGGGCTGGTGGGGAAACGCACAGCAGCGCACAATGGCTGTGCGTTTTATGCAAAGCCGAGCCACCATGAACCCCGATATCCTCACCGACCAACTCAGCCTGTTTCTCGACGTGCTGGAAACCGGCAGCTTCTCTGCCGCCGCGCGGCGCCACCCGTTGACGCCCTCGGCCGTGGCCCGGCGCATCGACAACCTCGAAAGCGCCGTGGGCAGCCGGCTGTTCACCCGCAGCACCCACGCAGTGCGCGCCACCCCGGCCGGCAACGCCTTTGCCGAACGCGCACGACGCATCATCGAGGAACTGCGCCTGGCCCGCGCCGAAGCCGTCTCGTTGAGCAGCGCCCCGGAAGGCCTCATCCGCATCGACGCCCCCGCCGCGTTTGGCCGTCGCCACCTCGCCCCGGCCATCGCCGACTTCCTCGTGGCCTACCCCGGGCTGGACGTGCACCTGCGCCTGATCGACAGCTTCGTCGACTTGCAAGGCAGCCACCTCGGCGAAGTCGACCTGGTGTTGCGTGCAGGCCCCCTGGCCGATACGCGCCTGGTCGCCACACCGCTGGCCTACATGGTCCGCATCGCCTGCGCCAGCCCGGCCTACCTGGCCAGCCGAGGCGTACCGTCGTGCCCCAGCGAGTTGCCTGCGCACGACGGCCTAGACTGGGACGGCCTGGCGCCGCCGTTTGCCTGGCGCTTCAGCGTGGCCGGCCAGGCCCGCCTGTACCGGCCGTCGCGCATGCGCATGGCCGCCAATAACGCCGAAACCCTGCTGTTCGGCGCCCTCGCGGGTTTGGGCATTGCCCACCTGCCCACCTGGCTGATCAGCGACTACCTGCTGCGCGGCGAACTGGTCCCGCTGTTTTGCGAAGGTGGCCTGCCAGCCGCCGAGTCCAGTGGCATTTATGCGTTACGCCTGGCACATGAAACGAACTCTCGCAGCCGTTTACTGCTCGAATTTCTCAAGAGCCGTTTCAGCCCCATTCCACCCTGGGACCTGGCCCTGCGCAGTGAACTGCGCTGGCAATGAACGCACTAATGATCAGCGTGCTAGATTTCCCCATTGATTATTCCAAGGACCTGCATGAACGCCGACACCCAAGCCTCCTGTGACGAGCTGCTGCTGGACAACCAGGTCTGCTTCGCCCTGCATTCGACCTCGTTGCTGATGACCAAGGTCTACAAGCCGCTGCTGCAAGCGCTGGGCCTGACCTACCCGCAGTACCTGGCCATGCTGGTGCTGTGGGAGCGGGATGGCCTGACCGTGGGCGAGATCAGCCAGCACCTGCTCACCGACCCTGGCTCGCTGACCCCGCTGCTCAAGCGCCTAGAAAGCGAAGGCCTGCTCAAGCGCACCCGCAGCCGCGAGGACGAACGGGTGGTACTGGTGCAACTGACCGACAAGGGCCGTGATTTGCAACAACAGGCCAAACAGGTGCCTCCGTGCATCCTCAAGGCCAGCGGGCGCAGCCTGGAACGCCTGAAACAGCTGCAAGCCGACCTGCTCGAACTGCGCGACAACCTGCAGAAAAACCTCTGAGCGCTATGCTGTGTGATGGCCGTTCGGATGAACGGTGATGATTTATCTTGCGCGCAAACTAATTGCGCGCTAATTTAAATCCCACACCTACCCAGCGCCGCCGCCACCCGGTTGCGCACAGCACATTAGCGAGGCTCAAGATGCAAAAGGTCACTCCGCTGTACATCGCAGAAGCCACCTCCACTGGCGGGCGCGACGGTAAATCCCGCTCCAGCGACGGCAAGCTGGAAGTCAAGCTGAGCACCCCCAAAGAACTGGGCGGCGCGGGCGGTGACGGCACCAACCCTGAACAGATGTTCGCGGCCGGCTACTCGGCCTGCTTCATCGGCGCACTGAAATTTGTCGCCGGGCAAGAGAAAAAAGCCCTGCCGGCCGATGCCTCGATCACTGCAAACGTGGGCATTGGCCAGATCCCGGGTGGTTTCGGCCTGGACATCGACCTGCACATCAACCTGCCGGGCCTGGCCCAGGCCGATGCCGAAGGTTTGGTGGAGAAGGCGCACAAGGTCTGCCCTTACTCCAACGCCACCCGCGGCAATGTGGATGTAAGGCTGCACGTGACCGTCTGAATGCAGGCATAAAAAAACCCGGCCGAGGCCGGGTTTTTTGTGCGCATCACAAGAAGAATTACTTCTTGGAACGGCCCTTGAAGGTGCCATCGCGAGTGTCGATGTCGATCATCTCGTCGATTTCGATGAAGTCAGCAACCTGTATTTCAGTGCCGTTGCTCAGCTTGGCTGGCTTCATGACCTTGCCCGAAGTGTCGCCGCGAGCAGCGTTTTCGGTGTAGGTAACTTTACGGCTGATGGTGGTCGGCAGCTCTACCGATACCAGGCGGTCTTCGAAGAAGACGGCTTCGCAGATGTCGGTCATGCCTTCTTCGACGTACGGCAGAACAGCCTCGATATCTTCGGCGTTCAGTTCGTACATGGTGTAGTCGGTGGTGTCCATGAAGGTGTACGAGTCACCGCTGATGAACGACAGGGTCGCTTCTTTGCGATCCAGGATCACGTCGTCCAGCTTGTCGTCCGCACCGTAGACGGTTTCGGTCTTGTAGCCGGTCAGCAGGTTCTTCAGCTTGGTTTTCATGATCGCGCTGTTACGGCCCGATTTGGTGAACTCAGCTTTTTGAACCAGCCACGGGTCGTTGTCGATCCGCAGTACGGTACCGGGTTTCAGTTCTTTACCAGTTTTCATTACGAAGTATCCGAATCTGGATGGATTTATAAAAATCGAGGCCGCATATCATAGCCAATTTCGGTAAAACTGTACCAGCGTCATGGCAAGGTCCGGCCGAGTGGCCTGACGGGCCGCCCAATTTCGGGCATGCTGCTGCAGTTCTGGCCAGTGCCGCTGGGCCGCTTGCCACGCCTGGCCGACGTCGTTGTCCATGTTCCAGGCACGCCACAACGCAACCAGTGCGTCAGCGGCATCGTCTGACAGGCCTTGTCGATAATGCGCAAGGAACGCTTCGAGTTTTTCCCAGTGGGCGTTCTCGTCCTGCACGTAGATGTGCCACAGCATCGGCCGCCCGGCCCACTGCGCACGCACGAACGAGTCTTCGCCGCGCACGGCATTGAAGTCGCAGGCCCACAGCAGGCGATCATAATCGTCCTGGCTGACGAACGGCAAAATTTGCACCGTCAGCGACCCGCGCAGGCGCACATCGCCCACCGCCAGCCCCGGCTCGCTCAGCCAATGGGCGACGTCAGCCAGGATGCGCCCTTGCGGGACCAGCAGGTGGGTCGGCTGGGTATCTGCTGCCAACGCATCCAGCCAGTTGCCCAGCTGGGTGTTCTCATAGGCGAACAGCGAGATCAGCCGCGCTTGCGCCTCGGGGTGTACACCCAGGCGCTGCAAGAATGCCTGCCGGGCTTCGGCAGACTGCGCGAAGGCTTCGCGCCGCGCCAGCAAATCGCCCTCACGCAACAGGCCACCGGTTTTTTCGGTAAAGCCTGGGAAGAAGAACACTTTGCGCAAGCCGTTGGGCTGGGGCGACGGCAAACCGTGGCAACCCTCAACCCAGTCCTCGGCGCTGAGGTAGTCGAGGTTCAGCCATAGCGGCGGCTTGGGCCGCGCACGCATGGCCTCGACATAGTGCGCCGGGAGCTGGCAGGCGAACGCGCCGATCACCACCTCGGCAGGCTCCACCGGCAGCCACTCGGCAGGCCACTGGCGCACATCGACACCGTGCTGCCATTGTTGCAGCGCCGTGGCATCGGCGCCGGGGCACATCGGCACGAAGGCGTTCAGGTCGTCCACCCACAGGCGCACCGCCAGATCGTGCTCGTCCACCAGTTGCCGCGCCAGGCGCCAGGTGACGCCGATGTCGCCATAATTGTCGACGACGGTGCAAAAGATGTCCCAGGTGGCCTTCATGTGCCCTCCCCCTCATGGTGCCCAAAACCGCGAATTCTGCGGATTAATTGCCGTGGACAAAAGCACCCACGGGTAAAATTCGCCGACAGCGTGCGACAATGCACCTCGAACTGCCCTGCCAGGAGGCTGCCATGCCCCGCCACCGCGAACTGAAAATCACCCTCAAGCCGTTGCAACTGATCCTCTGCGTGGCCTTTGGCCTGTGGCTGGGCGCCGTGGCCATCGCCATGAGCCTGTGGTTGGCGTTGCAGCTGTGGCCAGAGCAGGTGCAGCCGGTCGCCCAGGCCGTGGCCCCTGCCCGCAGCCAACCCGCCGCGCCGCCACCGGTAGATGCCCAGGGCGAAATGTTCGAGCGCTACAAGGACATCCTGCACCAGCAGCAACTGCAACAGGCCGCCGAGGCTGCCCAAGGCAACCCTCGCAACCTCAACAGCCCCAAGTGCCAGTTCTGGCTGCAACAGAACCGCACCGCGCCCACCGAAAAAAGCCAGGCCCATGTGCTGGAGTTCTGTTACTGAAGATGGACAAGCCCCTGCTACTCACGCGCATCGTCGCGACCCTCGAATATGACGTAGACGTGCTGAGCCGCGCCGCGCAGACCGCGTACGAAGCCGCCACCGCGGAAGAGAACATCGCCGAAAACAAGTATGACACCTTGGGCCTTGAAGCTTCGTACCTGGCCACCGGCCAGGCGCGGCGTACTGCCGAGATTCGCCAGGCGTTGCAGATTTACCAGCAACTGCTGTTGCGTGACTACGACCCTGCGCGTGGCGTGCAGGTGAGCAACCTGGTGACCCTTGAGGACGAGGATGGCCAGCAACGTAGGCTGTTCCTCGGGCCTGAGGCGGCGGGGTTGAAAGTGGGTGAAGGGGATGAACTGGTGACCGTGATCACACCGCGCTCGCCACTGGGGCAGCAGCTGGTGGGCAAGCGGGTGGATGACGAGGTGAGCTTGGGGGCGCAGGTATTCTTCATTGTTGATGTTGTCTGAACAGGCCTCTTCGCGGGTAAACCCGCTCCCACAGGATCACTGCAGGCCTGAAATCTGTGCCCAGGTATTGCGCCATCCCTGTGGGAGCGGGTTTACCCGCGAAGAGGCCGGATCAGGCAGCATCAATCTAAAGGCCCTGCAGCGCATCGAACTGCCCCGCCAACCCCTGCTGCGCGAACTGCTCCACGACAAAATCGATAAACGCCCGCGTCTTCCCGGGCAACAATTTGTGCTGGGCGTAATACACGCTGATATGACCATCGTCCACATACCAATCCGGCAACACCCGCTGCAGCCGCCCGGCCTGCAGGTAAGGCACGGCAAACGGCAGACTGACCAAGGCAACCCCCAACCCCTGCTGCGCCACCGCGCAGGCCGCATCCGAATCGCTCATGGTCATTGCTTGGCGCAGCACCAACGGCTGCTGCTCCTGCCAGCGACTGGTCAGCGGCCAGGAGCGCACCCGACCGGTCTGCGGTGAGCGAATCAGAATGCCGGCGTGGCGCTGCAGCGCCTGCGGGTCCTCGATCGGCGCCTGTTGGTCCAGGTAGGCAGGCGCAGCCACCAGCACCCGGTGCGCCGGGGTCAGCTTGCGCGCCACCACCCCCGGCGGCAAATCAAAACCGCCACCGATAGCAGCATCGAAGCCCTGGCCAATCAGGTCGACCTGGCGATTGTCAAAATGCCAATCCGGGGTAATCGCCGGGTAACGGCGCAAGAATTCTCCCAACAGGGGTAACACGTACAACCGCCCGAACACCGTGCCCATGCTGACCCGCAGCAGCCCGGCCGGCTGGCCTTCGGCACTGGCCAGGTTAGCCACGGCGTACTGGATGGTACGAAAGCTGTCACTTACTTCACCCAGAAAACGCTGGCCTGCTTCGGTCAAGGTCAGCTTGCGGGTACTACGCTGGAACAGTCGCACGCCCAACCGGGCTTCCAGCTGAGCCACATGCTTGCCCACTGCGGCGGGGGTTAGGCTCAAGCGGCGAGCGGCCTCGGCGAAGCTGCCGACCTCGGCGCTGCGGATAAAGCATTCGAGGGCGTTGAACGACTCCACGGCCATGATTAACAACCAAAGGTTTACTCTGCTAATAGTGATTGCCATCTTATCAGCAGGTAATTAGCCACCGATACTGCGCCCATCCAAGGCATTCGGCCTTGCTTCCCAGCAGGAGATCAGCATGTCCAAACAACTTCCACTCGACGGTAAGGTAGCCCTGGTCCAGGGCGGCTCCCGCGGCATTGGTGCGGCCATCGTGCGCCGCCTGGCCCGCGACGGTGCTCGGGTTGCCTTCACCTACGTCAGCTCCGCCGGCCCGGCAGAACAGCTGGCCCAGGAAATCATCGGCAACGGCGGCCAAGCCCTCGCCCTGCGCGCCGACAGCGCCGACGCCGCCGCCGTGCAATTGGCGGTGGATGACACCGCGAAGGCCTTTGGTGGGCTGGACATTCTGGTGAACAACGCCGGCGTGCTGACGGTGGCGCCGATCGCCGAGTTCGACTTGGGCGACTTCGACCGCATGCTGGCGGTGAACGTGCGCAGTGTGTTCGTCGCCAGCCAAGCGGCCGTGCGCTACATGGGCCAGGGCGGGCGCATCATCAACATCGGCAGCACCAACGCCGAGCGCATGCCCTTTGCCGGTGGCGCCCCCTACGCCATGAGCAAGTCGGCGTTGGTGGGCCTGACCCGCGGCATGGCACGCGACCTCGGCCCCCAGGGCATCACCGTCAACAACGTGCAGCCCGGCCCGGTAGACACCGACATGAACCCGGCCAGCGGTGAGTTTGCCGACAGCCTGATACCGCTGATGGCCATTGGGCGCTATGGGCAGGTGGATGAGATTGCCAGCTTCGTGGCCTACCTGGCGGGGCCAGAGGCGGGGTACATCACTGGGGCCAGTTTGACGGCGGATGGTGGGTTTGCGGCTTGAGGTGGGGGCGGTTCTGGGGGTAGGCCGTGGTTTTTTTAGCGCCTGGGAGATCGAGCGCCGCCCGCGCGGCGCATCGCGAGCAACGCTCGCTCCTACGTTTGTTTTTGGCCAGTAACGCCTGTGACAGGCGCGCGCGACCGCCTTGTTTGTTCGACGCGATATCGCGCCATGCG